>DATBYR010000083.1:0-3240 GCA_036513565.1 Methylocella sp.
AACGGCACGTTGATCCCTGGCGGACTTGCCGCCGTCATGCCACCGAGCATGTTGGCTCGGACAATGGGCCTTGCGAACGTGGATTTTCAGGAGGGTCAACCCCCAGCCAACGTGACGCGTGCAGACTCCTTGAGAACGGGCAGGGGCGACTAAATCATTGTATGATAAAGGATATTATCATATACTTAGACGTTAGAAAAGTACCGCCTGATCTTGGGCGGCCCTACGAACATCCTCGATGTCTGCCAAATCAACCTTCGACCTCTCAGAAGAAACGACTTTGAGAATCATACTTGACCGTATGCGCGCAGAACCCTCGCCGTATCTTGGCCGTCCATGATGCAGTACCAAGCTACTTTCCTTTGAGAACGTGCTTGCCGAACCTTGCCGTCAATATCTGCGATCACGGCCTCCGAAATCCTGCCGACATACTGAACCACGTAGAGCCTTGCTGGCGAATTGAAGAGGCGGAGGAGTTGATCCCCGTTGGCACCACAATGCTTGATCTCCATGGCTCGGGTCCGTAGTCCGTTTCCCTTCAAGAGAAAGGCGGTTTCGTGCCGCGCCCCATTTATGAGAACGTTAGCGGTGTAAAGGTCATTCTGTTCGCCACCCCAGTCCTTCTTGTGAAAAGGAACGCTAAGGATTCTCTCAAGAGCGGTTTGAACAAAATCTTCCGGACGATCGAAATACCCATTCGTCAGCACGTCCATAACGACCGCCGGGTTGACGTCTCGCACCTTGCGGAAGCTGTCGATGTCTTCAACGTACATCCTAGCCTCTAGTGGTAGATCGGTGTATTCTGGTAAGCTTTGCAAGCGAATATTGTTAAGTCCACGCACTAAGTAGCGGCACCGTTGCAGCATACAAGCGCACCTATAATCCCCGCTTACCGCGCCGAGCGGAATCTCCGGATCAGAGAACAAGTTAATCTCGAGCTGCGTTGGGAAAATGCGTCCAAGGGCCCAGGTATCGACTGGGACGGCGAGGCCTGCGACGTCCTTTGTATCGTCATATGTTCCAGAATCCTTCATTTTTTCGTAGTTCGCCTGCACCTCAGAAAGAGCTTCGTATCCTTCGTTAACTAGGGCGATAAGTTCTTCGTTGGCGGTTGCGATGTGGACTTTGAGGCGCATTTTCTAAGAACTTTCTTCGTCCATCGTGCCGGATAAAGCGGCTCTGGCCCTTATCCCAGCTCTGCTTGTTCTGCTGAATCATGGGGCTCATTCTGCTCCTGATCTATGCACCTAGAAAGCCATTTCGAATCAACGAGCTGGAACGCGGTGCACAATTCTTGTTTTTCCACCATTCGCGGAGGATGCCGGTTAAGATCACGTTCTAGCTATGGATGAGCAAACCTCTTCAGCCGATAGCGGCCTTGCGCAGCCGCAGGGCATTGCCGATCACGCTGACCGAGGAGAGCGACATCGCGGCGGCGGCGATGACCGGCGACAAAAGAATGCCGAAGGCCGGGTAAAGCACACCGGCGGCGATCGGGACTCCGGCCGCATTGTAAATAAACGCGAAGAAGAGATTCTGCCGGATGTTGCGCATCGTCGCCTCGGAGAGGCGGCGCGCCCGCAAGATACCCCGCAGATCGCCCTTAAGCAGCGCGACGCCCGCGCTCTCGATCGCGACATCGGTGCCGGTGCCCATGGCGATGCCGACATCGGCGGCGGCAAGCGCCGGGGCGTCGTTGACGCCATCGCCCGCCATCGCGACGATACGGCCGTCCGCGCGCAAGCGTTCGACCACGGCGCTTTTTTGGCCGGGCAGAACGCCGGCTTTGACATCTTCGATGCCGAGCCGACGCGCCACGGCCTCCGCCGTGATGGGGTTATCGCCGGTGAGCATCACCACGCGCACGCCTTCGCTTTGCAGCGCCTTGATCGCGTCGAGCGCCGTTGGCTTCACCGGATCGGCGATGGCGAGGAGCCCGGCGGCCTTGCCGTCCAGCCCAATGAAGATGACGGTGGCGCCGTCTTTCCGCAATTCGTCCGCGCCGTTGGCGAGGTCCGCCGTACTGATGCCGCTCGCATCGAGAAAACCGGCGTTGCCTATCGTAAGCTTGTGGCCATCGACCGTGCCGAGAACTCCTTTTCCAGCCGGAGCGCCGAACCCGGACGGCTCGGACAATTGGAGCTTGCGCGCCTTTGCCGCGTCGAGGATCGCACCCGCGAGCGGATGTTCACTGGCCCGCTCAAGGCTTGCCGCAAGCCGCAAAAATTCGTCCTCGCCAAAGTCGCCGCTGGTGCGAACGGCAATGACCTTGGGTTTGCCCTCGGTGAGGGTGCCGGTCTTGTCGACGACGAGCGTGTCGATCTTTTCCATGCGCTCCAGCGCCTCGGCGTTCTTGATGAGCACGCCCGATTGCGCGCCGCGTCCGACCCCGACCATGATCGACATGGGCGTCGCGAGGCCGAGCGCGCAGGGGCAGGCGATAATCAATACCGAGACTGCGGCGACGAGCCCGTAGGCAAAACGCGGCTCCGGGCCAAGGATCGCCCAGGCGGCGAAGGCGGCAACGGCCGTGACGATCACCAAGGGCACGAACCAGGCGGCGACCTGATCGGCAAGGCGCTGGACCGGCGCCCGGCTCCGTTGCGCCTTGGCCACCAAGTTCACGATCTGGGAGAGCAGAGTATCGGCGCCGACCTTTTCCGCGCGCATGATGAAGGAGCCGGTCTGGTTGAGGGTGCCGGCGATCACCATGGCGCCCGCGTCCTTGCCAACTGGCATGGATTCGCCGGTGACGAGCGACTCGTCGATCGTCGCGCGCCCCTCAAGAATCGCGCCATCGACTGGCACTTTTTCGCCCGGCCGGACGCGCAGGCGGTCGCCAACGGCGATCGCATCGAGCGGCACTTCCTCGTCGGTGTTATCGCCGCGAAGACGCCGCGCGGTCTTCGGCGCGAGGTTAAGAAGCGCCTTGATCGCGTTGGAGGTTTGTTCGCGCGCCCTAAGTTCCAGCACTTGCCCAAGCAAAACGAGAACGGTGATGACCGCGGCGGCCTCGAAATAGATCGCGACCGAGCGGTCGGCGCCCCGGAACGCTTGCGGAAAAAGACCCGGCGCCAATGTCGCGGCGGCGCTGTAGCGCCAAGCGACGCCGGTGCCCATGGCGATCAGCGTGAACATGTTGAGATTACGGGTGACGAGCGATTTCGCGCCGCGTTCGAAGAACGGCCAGCCCGCCCAAAGCACGACGGGCGTGGCAAGGACGAATTGCACCCAGTTCGA
>DATBYR010000084.1:0-9025 GCA_036513565.1 Methylocella sp.
GCCATGGATCTGTTGCTCATCTGCGTCGAGTCCGGCATGTCGATCGAACATGCCTTTCGCAAGGTCGCGCAGGAGATCGGCGTCCAGTCGATACCGCTTGCCGAGGAATTGACGCTGACGACGGCGGAACTGTCGTTTCTTACAGACCGGCGCTCGGCCTATGAAAATCTCGGCCTCAGGACCGGGATGGACTCGGTAAGGCAGATCACGACCGTTCTCATTCAGGCCGAGCGTTACGGCACCCCTATTGGCACCGCCTTGCGGGTCGTTGCCCGGGAAAGCCGTGATAATCGTATGATGCTCGCCGAAAAAAAGGCTGCGGGATTGCCGCCCAAATTGACGGTACCGATGATATTGTTTTTTCTCCCCGTGCTTTTCGCGGTCATCTTGACGCCGGCAATCATTCAGCTCAACCACACGGGATCCTGAGAAACTCGAACCGCCTAGGGCTTGTTCGCATCTTTATGGTTTCCTCGCCCTCGAGCCGGCTCTTCGAGCTTCAGTTAATGAGCGAAGCTCGGACACGATTGCGGGCCTCGGCTTGCCCTCATATCTCATATCCGCTCCGGGTTCCCAGCGACCGTGACGAGGAGCTTGGTGTCGCCGAAGAGGCGTTTTGACGCCCGTTTGGCGTCTTCCATTGTCACGGCGGCGATCAGCTTGTTGCGCTCATCGAGATATTCGACGCCGAAACCTTCGGACTGCAAATTGACAAGTTGGCCAGCGATCTTGGTCGAGGTGTCGAAACGCAGCGCATAGGAGCCGATCAGATATTTTTTTGCCTTATCGAGTTCTTCCTCTGTCGGCCCGAAATTCGAAAGGCTCGAGATCTCCTTCTCGATGACAGCCATCGATTCGGCGGCGCGCTCGTTCTTCGTCGACGTGCCCCCGTAAAACATGGCGGCATAATCGTAAGTCACAAGCTGCGAATAGACCGAATAGGCCAGACCGCGTTTCTCGCGCACCTCGCGAAACAGGCGCGCCGAAAAAATGCCGCCGCCCAAAATATGGTTGACGACCATCGCAGGAATGAAATCCGGATCCCTGCGGGCGAGCCCCTCGCGGCCGAAGCGAATCGTCGATTGCGGTACGTCGATAGGGTCGACGTGACGCGTGCCCGTGCCGGAAAAAGCGCCGGGCGCGACTAAATTGAGAGAGGCCTTTTCCGGCAGCCGGCCAAACACATCGTCGAGATGGCCCGCGAGCGTTGCCGCGTCGATCGCGCCGACGGCGGCGATCTTCAAATTGTCTCTCGCAAACGTCGCGGCACGCATTTCAATTAAGTTGGCGCGCGTCAACGTGGGCAGAGTCGAAAGTTCGCCGCGCACAGGCAGGCCATAGGGATGGTTTGGATAGGCCAATGCGCGGAGGCTTCGGCCAGCGACGAAATCAGGATTGTTCGCCTCGCGTTTCAGACCGGCGGCGACCTGGCTCACCACCCGCTCGAAGCAGTCCGCGTCGAGACGCGCTTCGGTCACGGCGAGGTGCAGGAGCGCGAAGGCGCGGGCCGAATTCCGCGACAAGCTCTGCATGCGGCCGGTCAGAATGTCGCGGTCGGCGGAAAACGACATTTCGATCGCATCCTCGTCGAGGGCGCGATGAAAGCCCTCTGAGTCATAGGCTCCAGCCCCTTCGTCGAGGAGGCCCGAAAGCAGCGTGGCGGCGCCGGGCTTGCCGATCGGATCCTGCCTGGCGCCGCCCTTGAAAGCGAATTCGAGAGCGATGAGGGGAATCGCGTAGTCCTCGACGAGCCAAGCCTCGACGCCGCCTTTGGAGACGACCTTTTGGACAGTCGATGCGCGTGAGGGGGTTTCGGCGGCGGCAAGCGCGGTCATGTCGTTTTCCAAAGACCAAGTATTTTAAGCAACGGTGTGCGCAAAATCGAGTTCAGAGCGCGAGGGAGTCGATCGCGCCCGCGCCTGTCGAGGCGGGGGAGGATTCAGCCGGCAAGAGAAAGCCCGTCACACTTCGCCGCTTGTCGAGCCAGAGCGCAGCCTTTTTCACGTCGTCAGGCGTGACCGCCTCGATCCGCTCGGGCCATTGCGCGACATCCTCAAGGTCAAGGCCCGCCGCGAGCGAGGCGCCATACCAGTGCGCCAGCGTCGCCTGATTATCCTGGGCGTAGACTGCCTCGGCGACGAGACGGGTTTTGGCGCGCCGCAATTCCGGCTCATTGACACCTTGCGTGGCGACCCGGGCGATCGCGACATCGATCGCGGCATCGATAGTCGCAAGGCCAACGCCCTTCGCCGGTACAGCGAAGACGTAGAAACGCGTGGCGTCGACCGCCGTGCCCTGATAATGCGCCCCTGCCGCAACCGCGAGCTTGCCGTCCATGACCAACGTCTTGAACAATTGGCTCGTCTGGCCGCCGCCAAGCAGATGGGCGAGAACCTCAAGCGCCTCGGCTTCCCTTGGCTTGGCCGAGCGATATGACGGCACGAGAAAGACGCTTTGGTGCGATGGCTGCTCCACCTTTTCGTCAAAGAGCGTCACGAGACGATGCGCGCGCGGCTCGGGCTCGCGTGGACGAAACCGTTTCGGCGGCTCGCCACGGGCGGGAACGGGACCGTAATATTTTTCCGCGAGGCCGATGACATCCTTTGCGTGTACATCGCCGGCCACGACGAGAACCGCGTTTTCGGGGGTATAGAAACGATCATAATAGGCGAGCGCGTCCGCCCGTTCGAGGCTTTCGATCTCATGGCTCCAGCCGATAATCGGCTTGCCGTAGGGATGCTGCGTAAACAGCGCCGCCTGCACGGCTTCATTGAGCTGATTGGCTGGGTCGGAATCGGTGCGCATCCGCCGCTCCTCAAGCACGACATCGCGCTCGGGCCCGACCACCTCGTCCGTAAGGACAAGGTTCTTCATCCGGTCGGCCTCATATTCCATGCAGACGCCCAAGTACTCCTTGGCGACGCGCTGGAAATAGGCGGTATAGTCATTGGAGGTAAAAGCATTCTCCTGACCGCCGAGATCCGCGACAAGCTCTGAAAATTTGCCTTGCGGATTGGCCTTGGTGCCCTTGAACATTAAATGTTCGAGGAAATGCGCGATGCCGGACTTGCCTGGCGGATCGTCGGCGGAGCCGTTGCGATACCAAACCATATGAGTCACGACAGGCGCGCGGCGATCTGGGATGACGACGATATCCAGGCCATTTGCGAGCTTTGCCTGGGTAGTCGTCGGCCCCACCAGTTTGCCTTGCGCTTGCGCTGAAGGGTTTAGAAGGACTCTCTCCCGCGCCGCCGCGGTTTCACCAAAAGACATTCCAGCCATCGCTTTCAAAGGCCGGCCCATCGCTGTCGAGGAAACGCGCGGGAGTACCGGTTGGCCCTTCGCCGTCTCTCAAGAGGGAAGGTTTGTCCAAATATAGGATGGAATTTCAAAATGCGGCAAAGTTTTTCAGGCCGCGCGGGTTGAGCAAGCTTCTGACCCGTCCCCGGCGTCTAGAAACAATCCGCGCCTCAAGGCAGCGGGGTCAATTGTCGACCGAGGTTTTGGGACGCTGCGACCGGATATAGGCTCCCGGATCGGCGGCGTCCGGCTTGTCCTTCGGCGCTTCAATGGTTGCCTTGGCGACCCCTGTCGCCTGTCGGTAGCCCACAGGTGGCTCGGTAAGATATTTGCGCGGCGGCTCCGGTCCAGGCTGGACGGTATCTGAATGAAAGCCGGTGACGACGGACTTCAGAACCTTCCAAGGCGTATAGAGGCATAGTGGCGTCCCGGCGCCCGCCTGACATTCGTCGGGGGGGCCATCCGAGGGCAGTGGGCCGCGGCCTTGCCGTAACTCCGTCTGAGACATTTCGACCCGCGAATTTGGCGTCAACTGCGGCGCGGGCCTTCGCGAATCCAACGCCGCGCGGCGCTCCGCGGCAATATCGGGATCATTTGGCCAAGCCGGGTCGCGTACCGCCCCGTTCGGCGGCGGCAGATCGGCGCGTGGCGGAACGACGATCGGCGCCCTGGCGCGATAATCGATCGAGTCTTGCTCCTTGTCGAACTGCATGCCGACGAATCCGAGCACCGAATTGAACATATTGGTGTCTTCCTCCGCCCGCGCCGGCGTCGCGCCGGAAAATCCCGCAACGGACAGGAGAGCGGCCACGGCTGTCGCCAAGTCAAGCCTGTGCCGCAACACCAAGTCCAAGATCATAAAGTCTCGCCTCATCATTCTCGAGACACTCCGCAAATCCGCGATGTCCAAAATCATCACACGCCCCCTACCACAATCAATTTATCCGCGTTCAGGGCTTTTTGGAGGCGGCTGGCGGGCAATTAAACGTCATTCCCCGGAGGCGCGCTTGATGTCTCGGGACTTGTTTGCCGGGGCAAAGGAATCGCAAATCAGGAGCGCCACGCCGGCAACGATCGCGGCATCCGCCAGGTTAAATACATACCACGAGAACGACCCGACATGAAAATGATAGAAATCGGCGACAAAACCATAGGCCAGACGGTCATAGGCATTGCCGAGCGCGCCGCCGACAATAAGACCAAGACCCAAGGCGGCGGTTTTTCTCGCCGCGCGCCATAGCCAGAGGCCGAGGAAGGCCGTGGCCGCAAGCGTTACGATAAGCAGGCCAAGCCGCTCCATCCCGTTTTGCGCGCGCAATAGGGAATAAGAGATGCCAGGGTTTTTGGCATAAATCACATCGAAGAAAGGAGTCAGCCGGACCGGCTGGCGTGCTTCGATTCCATAGACAAAGATAAGCCAAAGCTTGTTCGCCTGGTCGGCGGCGAGCGTGGCGCACATCACCCATAAGCCGAGACGGCGCGGCCTCACGGCCATTGCCCCAAAGCCCGCAATTCCCGCAACGCCCGCGCATCGCGAGGACTTACATCGGGAAATTCAGGATCGCTGCCAACGAGCGGGGAAATTTTCCAGGATCGCGCACATTTTCTCCCCTCGGCCAGGGCCGGCACAACGGAGACGCCGGGGGGGCCGGCGAGCCGGAAAGCGCCGATTGGTCCCTCTCCACCCTCGATCGCGATATTCGAGGTGATACAGACTTCGGCGAAATCGATTGTTTCGAGAACGGCGCGCAAGCCGGCGTCCGCGACAAAGACCCTTGGCGCCGCCTCAAGCGAGGAACCAATCCGCTTTTGCGCCCGCTCGATCTCCAGCGCCCCGGTGACGACCGAACGGACGCGGCGTATTTGTTCCCATTTTTCGGCAAGAGCTTCATCGCGCCACGAGAACGGAATTTCGGGAAAGCTTTCGAGATGCACCGACACCGCTTCGGGATAACGCGCGAGCCACGCCTCTTCGGACGTGAAGACCAGGACCGGCGCGAGCCACAGGGTTACTCTTCGAAAAATCCGCTCGATCGCTTCCAGCGCGGCGCGCCGCTTTTCGCTCGAAGGCGGTTCGCAATAGAGCGTGTCCTTGCGAATGTCGAAATAAAATGCCGAAAGATCGGTGTTGAGGAAGGCCGTTAGGCGCGCGACAACGCGCTTATAGTCGAAGTTCGCATAGGCATCGCGGATCTCGCCATCCAATTCCGAGAGGCGATGCAGCATGAGTCTTTCGAGCTCGCCCATCGCCTCGAAGCCGGTCGTGTTCGCCGGGTCGTAATGGGCGAGCGAGCCGAGCATCCAGCGGATCGTGTTGCGGAGCTTTCTATAGGTCTCGACGAAGGTTTTTAATATTTCCGGACCGATGCGCATATCGTCGGAATAATCGGACGCCGCCACCCAGAGCCGCAGAATATCGGCTCCCGCATCCTTGATGATGGTTTGGGGCGCAATGACGTTGCCTGCGGATTTCGACATCTTCTGGCCCTTCTCGTCGAGAACGAAGCCATGCGTCAGAACCGCGTCGTAAGGCGCGCGGCCGCGCGTGCCGCAGGATTCGAGCAGCGAGGACTGGAACCACCCTCGATGCTGGTCCGAGCCTTCGAGATACAGGATTTCGTCCTGACCGCCGTCGCGCATCCGGTGGATGCCCGCGAGGCCCGGAAAGTGTTTTGGATCGTCCAGCGTAAAGGCATGAGTCGAGCCCGAATCGAACCAGACATCGAGGACGTCGTCGATCTTTTCGTATTTTTCCGGGTCGTGTTCGGGGCCAAGAAAGCGCGCGGCGGCGCCTGCCGCGAACCAGACGTCCGCGCCTTCTTGTTCGAATGCGTCCGTTATGCGTTGATTGACCTTCTCGTCGATCAGGATTTCCTTCGTGTCCCTACCGACGAAAATGGCGATCGGCACGCCCCAGGCGCGCTGACGCGAGACCACCCAATCCGGGCGATTGGCGATCATGCCGGTGATGCGGGTTTCGCCAGCGGGCGGATACCATTTCGTGACGGCGATCTCGCGCAGCGCGATCTCGCGCAAAGTGGATGCCCTGCCAAGCGCCCCCTCATCCTGGGGAGCGTGCGGAGCACGGGTCTCGAAGGATGGCGGCGCGGCGGAACCCTCGCCCTTCGAGACGGCGCTTCGCGCCTCTCTCCAGTCGCCCGCTTCCATTGCGTTCGCGCTGCGAAACGCTTCGCTCGCAATGGGACCTCGGGCTTCTTTTCGCTCAGGGTGAGGGATTTGAGGAAGACTCTCAATCGGCTTGTCGAGCGCGATGAACCATTGCGGCGTGTTGCGAAAGATAACCGGCTTTTTGGAACGCCAAGAATGCGGATATTGGTGCCTTAATTTTCCGCGCGCGAGTAGGTTGCCCGCCTCGATCAAGGCCTTGATGACCGCCTCGTTGGCATCACCCTTATTGCCCTTGTCGTCGATGATGCGTTTGGGATGACCACCTGTGTCGCGAGGCCCGAAGCCCGGCGCTTCATCGGTGAAAAAACCGTCTGCATCGACGGTGTAAGGGATGCGCGATTCGATACCGCGCTCGGCAAGGTAACCACGGTACTCAATCCAAATGTCGAAGTCGTCGCGGCCATGGCCAGGCGCCGTATGGACAAAGCCCGTGCCGGTGTCGTCGGTAACATAATCGCCTTCTAGGAGTGGAACATCGAATTGATACCCAGGAACAGTCGCCGCGAGGGGATGAGCGCAGGCTCGTATCGAACCCGGATTAAGTAAAAATATGCGCTCAAAGGCGTCCACCTTCGCCGCCTTGAACACCGAATCGACGAGGCTTTCCGCGACGACGAAAGTCGAACCAACTTTCGCCCAAATTCCTTCCGGCGCGGCTGTGACTTCATACAGGCCATACCGGACTTTTCCAGGGTCTGCGTACGCGATGGCGCGGTTGGCGGGTAACGTCCAAGGCGTGGTCGTCCAAATGAGCACACGCGCGCGTTCGAGAGCCGCTATTCGTCTTTCGACGACTGAGGTAGGCGTTCCCGGAAACCGCATCATGTTATAAAATCCGGCGTCGATTTTCTTCGCCGGAAACGCAACCCACACCGCGTCGCTGACGATGTCCTCGTATTCCACCTCCGCCTCGGCGAGCGCGGTTTTTTCCACGACGCTCCACATCACCGGCTTCGAGCCGCGATAGAGCGTCCCGTTGGCCGCGAATTTCATGATCTCGCGGGCGATCTGGGCCTCGGCGGCAAAACTCATCGTGAGATAAGGATGCTCCCAATCTCCGGTCACGCCGAGGCGCTCAAATTCTTGCGCTTGCACCCCCACCCAATGCTCCGCGAATGCGCGGCATTCGCGGCGGAACTCGTTGATCGGGACGGCGTCCTTGTTCCTGCCCTTGGCGCGATAATTTTCCTCGATCTTCCATTCGATCGGCAGGCCGTGGCAATCCCAGCCCGGCACATAGTTCGAGTCCTTGCCGAGCATCCGCTGCGAGCGGGTCACGAGATCCTTGAGAATCTTATTCAGCGCATGGCCGTGGTGAATATTGCCATTGGCGTAAGGGGGGCCGTCGTGGAGGACGAATTTGGGCTTGCCCCGCCCTGCCTCGATGAGACGCCCGTAAAGCCCTATTTCTTGCCAGCGGGCGAGCAGCTCCGGCTCTTTCTTCGGCAGTCCGCCGCGCATCGGAAAATCGGTGCGCGGCAGGAAAAGGCTCTTTGAATAATCGGGAGGGTTTTCCGCACGGCTCTCGCCGTCCGCGCCGATAGTTTGTTTGTCCATGCTTGTTTCAGGCCTGCTCCAGCGCCGCAAATCCGCGCCGATGACAAATCGAAAAATGATTCCCGGCCGGACCGAACGGCAAGCCAAGTGACCTTGGCGCTCAGACGCGAACCGGGCCCTTAATTCGGCGCAAAAGAAGTTCGGGGACGGTGGCCATATGGGTCTTCTAGCAACAGAAACGGAGCGAATAAAGTTTTTTAGGTGCAATGGCTAAAGCGAGGCAGATGGCCACGCCCGGCCCCAAAAGTTGCGGATAAGCCGAAGGATAGCGGGTTGATGGTTGATTTTTACCTGAAGGGGGCTGTTGATCTTGTCGTTCGCCTGGCCGGGCCGCCCGCGCGGAAATCCGGCGTGCGCTTGTGTCCAGCCCGGGGTAACTTGGGTGTGAAATCCTCGTACGGTCCTCGGTGAACCCTGCCATGCCGGTCCGCTGTCTCGATCCAGTTCTCATCGACCGCATCGCGGCGGGCGAGGTCGTCGAGCGGCCGTCCGCCGTCGTCAAGGAACTCGTCGAGAATGCGCTCGACGCGGGCGCGGCCCGCATCGATGTCGTGATCGAATCGGGCGGCCGGCGGCTCATCCGCGTCATCGATGATGGCAGCGGGATGCAAGGGGACGATCTCGGCCTCGCGGTCGAGCGTCATGCGACGTCGAAACTGCCAACGAACGACCTTTCCCAAATCGCGACGCTCGGTTTTCGCGGCGAGGCCTTGCCATCGATCGGCTCCGTCGCGGCGCTCGACATTTTTTCCCGCGCGGAAGGTTCGTCGCACGGATTCTCTATCCGCGTCGATCAGGGCAAGAAGCACGCTCTCGCTCCGTGCAGCCTGCCGCAAGGAACAAAAGTCGAGGTCCGCGATCTTTTCGCCGCGACCCCGGCGCGGTTGAAATTCTTAAAGGGCGACCGCGCGGAGGCCCGCGCCTGCGCCGACGCCGTGCAGCGCCTCGCGATGGCGAACAAGGAGGTTCGCTTCACTTT
>DATBYR010000085.1:0-3106 GCA_036513565.1 Methylocella sp.
CGGCGGGCAAAACCCCTAAGCATCGCCGGCGTATCACGCGCCGGGTCGAGACTCATGAAGACGAGCCGGACTCGTCCGTGCAGTTTGGCGCGCGCGATGATGCCTTCCCGCACGTTCTCGAAAGCGTCCCAGGCCAGCGGACAGCCGTTTGGATCGGCGCAATAGGAATAAAAAAACGCAAGGAGGGTGATCGCCCCCGTCGTGTAGCGGGAGAGCGCGCGGGGAAACCGCGTGCCTTCGAGCACGATTCCCCCGGGCACGCGCTGAATATGATCGAGCGGGTAGCTTCCAGGCGGCGGCGGTCCCGTGGACTTTTCCGCGCGGAGTGGCTGGGCGGCCGCGAAAATCGCCGCCGCCGCGAACAGACCTTTCCAACCCGGCCTGAAAACAAGCGCTCCCGTCGCGCGCTTCGTCACCGCGATGCCGCGCGGCCCGGCAGGTCGAGCGAGGCTTTCCCGGTAGGGCCCGAAAATTTCATGTGATGCGGGCGGCCGAGCTTTTGGCCAAAAAAATCGACCTCGAATTTTTGCGTAAGTTCCTTGCCGTCCCAGTCGTAGGCGCGCAGGACCTGCTCATTGTCGGCGCCTTTCTTGTCCCAGTTCGCCAACAGCGAGGAGGTGATATAGATGCGCTTTCCATCCCAGCTTTGGGAAATCATGTTGACCTGCTTGCCGGTGACTTTCTCGTAGATCTGCACCGGCTTAGTTGGATCGGAAATGTCGAACAAATGGGTGGTGCCGTCCATGAACGTGTTGACCCACAAGGTCTTGGCATCGGCCGAAATTGAGGCGTCCACGGGCAGCGGAATTTTGGCCGGATCGCCGATCGTCGCGACCTCCTTCGCCTGCCATTCGTTGTTGGCATCGTGGTTAATAAGCCAGAGTTTCGAGGTGAGCGCCGAGAAAGTGATTGCCCAATCGTCGTCCTCTTTCAGCGACCAACGGATTTCGAGCGGTGCGCCAGGAACGCTGAAGATTTTTTCCGGCTGCATGCGTTTGAAATTCCACAGCACCATCGTGTTGCCGAAATGCTTCATCGCCTCGGCATCCTTGATGAGCTTGCCGAGGTCCATCATGTAATTGTTCCAGCCGGTGAAGCTCGATGTCAGAAACACATTCTTCTTTGGGTTGATGGCGAGGTCGTAGCCATAGCCATCGCCGCCATTGTCAGTAGGAATTGGATGGGCTGAGAGAAACTCACCCTTGTTGTTATAGAAGGCGAGGCCGGTGACGCCGTCGTGCGTCTTGTTGTTCGACAAGGCGCCGACCACCATGCGGCCGGGAATGGCATAGAACACGTGCGGGCCGACGAAGCCGGTCTTTTCAGTAAAATCGCCAATCGTGTTCACGAGCCTTGGCTTCGAGGGATCGGTGCCGGCGTCGAAGACGAAAATCTTGCTGTCGTCGAGGCGCCCGGCCCAAAGATATTTGCGGTCGTCGGTGAACCCCATGTGATGCGCCTCGCCGCGGCCGCCGACGGACACGCTGTTGATCACCGTGCCATAGGTTTTCGATTTGGGGTCGGCGTCGATGGTGACAAGCTTGTCGGACTCGTCGCCGAGACCTTTTTCGCCCAGCGTCCAGACATGCAGATAGGCCTCCTGGCCCTTGATGAGCGCGGCCGTATAGGGCGAGAGGCACGTCTCGTCCGCCCGCGCAACCGGCGCGGCGATCGAGCACGCGGCGGCGACGATTCCCGCCATGATCGCGCATCGAGCACAGCCCTTCATCGTTTCCTCCTAATGTTTCCTCGCCGCCGCCGAACATATATTTCCGCTAAAGCTATGGCAAAGGGTTCTTTTTAGACGCGCCATACTCGTGCGTAGCGTGCCCGAGCCCAAGAAAAGCCCGGCGGCGGGCTATGCCTTCGCGCATCCGGTTAGCCATTTGGCGGCAAGGGCGGCCGAGAAGACGATAGGCCCGCCTTGCAGCGGCGAGGCCCATTGCGGCCGGCCTAGGAAAAACCAGGCCTCGCTCAGTCCGCCGATCCAGAGCACTTCACCCTGGCGTTGATCGATCAGCAACATGATGTCCGGCGGCGCGCGACTCGCCTCCATCACCCGCTGGGCTGGCGGCCGGCGATCCCAAAGGCAAAAAACCGCCGCAAGCAAAAGAATCGCGCAACCTTTTTGCACAAGCGGACCCACGCGCGGCTTGACGATGGCAAAATAGACGGCAAGGGCGCAAAGCGGAAAGGCGAGGAGCATTCTGATCAAGACAAAATTAATGTTGTCATAACCCGCAGGCGCGGCCACGATAATTTCCCAAAGATAAGCAAAAAGGCGGACGTTCCAAATCGTGGCAACCACAATGGTGAATATCCATATGGCGAGGACATATTGGGGTTTGAGCAAGGGCGCGAACCGTTTCGCGCCGAAATGGAAGGAAAGGGCAAGGATCGCAGCCGGACCGGCGACTCCTAGTGCTGTGTTGAACGACCAGCACAGCACCAAAAGGGCCAAGACCATGCGTCCGCTTGGGCCGCGCCGCAACAGTTCAACGGCGCAGACGCCCAAGGCCATCGCCCCGGCCACCGCCATCAACCAAGCCGTGCGCCAAGGCTGCGCCTGAACGATCAGAAGCGACGAAAGCCAATCGCCAAAAATCGCGGAAATGGCTATGCCGCCCACACCAATTAAAACGATCGCCGCAAGAATCCGCCGGGCCCGGCCCTGCTGGAGATGGGCGGCGATCGCAATTGTCACTGTCTGGACGATGAGCGGGGGGAACGATTCGATTGGCCAAAGGCTTGGGACGGATCGATCGCCGCGAAAAGCCGGTCCATCAAAGGCAGGCCGAGGGTGCCGCCCAAAATCGAAAGAGTTCCGGCGCAGGCGCAAAACCAAAACCAGCGTTTATCTTCCAAGCCGCGGACGGCAACGAAGACGCCAAACCCGGCGAGCGCCATGATCGGATGCAAAAGCGCCGCCGCGACGAGACAGCAAAGGCAAACAACGTCGCGTCTTGCCGCAAGCGCGGCGAGCCCGGCCAGCACGAAAGCCTCGGCAGAAGGGCGTGGAATGGCTTTGAGTTCGGCAAATCCGAACGGATAGGGCGCGCCATAAGCATTGGGAAGCAGAGCGGCAAAGATCACGACCACCCACACC
>DATBYR010000086.1:0-2867 GCA_036513565.1 Methylocella sp.
CTATTATCTTCAACGATTTGGCGCGGTCGACAGCGACGGCTTTCGCGACCTCCGGCTGTTCGTGTCGGAGGGCAAAGTCGTCGCCGCGATGACGCGCCATGCGACCAAGTGGATTACCAATGTCAAACTCGGAGCTCAGCCCGAATGGTTCGAGCCGGATGCCGGAACGATTGATCTTGCGTTGCGCGCGGCGGCGGCGGTCGGCGCCGATTTCGCCGGAGTGGATATGATTCGCGATGCGGCGGATACTCTCCAGGTTCTTGAAGTCAACAGCATGCCGGGCTGGCGCGGCTTGCAGAAGGTCGCGCCGTTTTCCATCGCCAGGCGGCTGGCCGCCGACCTCTTGACGCGAATTGGACGGCCGGAGGCGGAGGCCGCCGGGTGAACGAAATCGCCGAGGCGTTCATCGCCTCATGCCGCGACGAGATCGAGGCGCCGAAGCCCGGCAATGTCCATGTTTTCGCTGAGGGCCACGGCATGACGGCTCATGATTTCTTGCGCAGCGCCGAAGCCGCCGCCCCCGCCTTGAGCAATTCCGCGTTACCGGTCGGCGCCCGCATTCTTGCCGCCGTGGAGGCCACCTTTGCGGCGGTGGGGATGAACACCAATCTCGGCATCGTTCTCCTGTGCGCGCCGCTCGCCGCCGCCGCGCAGAGGGGCGGGGACCTTCGCGAGAGCGTGAAACAGACGGTTGCCGGATTGACTCGCCTGGACGCCGAATCCGCGTTCAAAGCCATCCTTCACGCAGCGCCCGCGGGGCTCGGCACGGCATTCCGCCATGATGTCCGTGGCCCGGCCGATGTCACGCTTTTGGAGGCAATGCGCGAAGCCGCCGGAAGAGACCGGGTCGCTTTCCAGTATACCTCTGATTTCACGGACATATTCGAAACCGGGATGGGCACGCTCGCGAGTGCGCGGGCCAGCGGCTGGCCGGCGCCCTGGCCGGTGGCCGCCGTCTATCTGGCGTTTCTCGCGGGCTTTCCCGACAGCCACATCGCGCGCAGAAATGGTCCGGAAGCGGCGGCACGAGTTCAAATTGAGGCACTGGAAGTGCGAAAACGATTAATGAACGCCGCAAATCCGGCGGAAACGCTCCAAGATCTCCTGAGTTTCGACCGGCGTATCAAGGCCTGGGGGCTAAATCCCGGAACAAGCGCGGATCTCACCGTTGCGAGTGTTTTCGCGGATAGGCTAACTCGCATCTTGATCAACCGGCGCAATAATGGTTGAGTGCCTGGCGGTGGAAATCTCCACCGCCATCCGGCCCAACCGGTCCGGCCAAATGCCAGACGTTGACAACAAAGAGTTTCGTCGGCATGTGTCGAGCGCCTGCGACGGCAAATCGGAGCGGGTTTCTCCAGGGAGGATTTAACTATGGGGCTTTTAAGCATGGCCAAGATCAACAAGCTCTGCGTCGGCGAATCGCTCGTCGGTGACGGCAACGAAATCGCTCACATCGACCTCATCATGGGACCGCGCGGCAGCCCGGCCGAAACGGCGTTTGCCAATGCGCTTACCAACAACAAGGATGGTTTCACCGCACTGCTCGCTCTCGTAGCCCCGAACCTGATGTGCAAGCCCGCGACCATCCTCTATAATAAAGTGACGATCAAGAATGCGACGCAGGCCGTGCAGATGTTCGGCCCGGCCCAGCGTGCCGTCGGCAAGGCTGTCGCCGACAGTGTCGCGGCGGGCGTTATCCCGGTGAGCGAAGCGGACAATCTGTTCATTTGCGTCGGCGTGTTCATCCATTGGGACGCCAAGGACAACCAGAAGATTCAGGACTTCAACTATCAGGCCACGAAAGAGGCAATCGCGCGTGCCGTTGCTGGCGAACCGTCACCCGCCCATGTCGTCGCCCAGCGCAATGTCGCGAAGCATCCTTTCGCGCCAAACTGAGCAGCCGCGAGAACTAACAACATAAAGGGGCCTTGGCCCCTTTTTATATTGCGTCTCCGCCGCCTTTCGATGCGGCCGCGGCAAGATCGGCGCCGGTCAAACGGCCATCGTGCAGCGCGGAAGCAACGAGGACTCCCCACATGCCCGCTTGTTTCAGCCGCATGAGATCGGAGGCGCCGCGAAGGCCCCCCGCGGCATAAAGCATGACATCCGGCGCGCGGCGTTTAATATCCGCGAGACGATCCATGTCGGGTCCCGCATCGCCGCCGACGCGCGCCAGCGTCATGACGATCACACGCGCGGGCCACAGATGCGGCGCACCGCAAAGCTCGTTTGGCCCGAGAAAGCTGTCGCCGCGATAGTCGAGCGATAAAACGATACGGTCGTCCGTGGCGAATTCTTCGAGCACCGCATGACTTTCCAGGGATTCGCTTCCAAGAACGAGATGCGCGCGCGTGTGGCGAGCGAGCCACGAACGTGCCGCCCCGCCGTCACGCACGCCGGCATCGACCCAAAAAGCGACCTCCGGAAAAGCCGTGCTTAGCGTGTCGAGACTTTGGTCATGGCTGCCGCGCGATTCGATTCCATCGAGATCGGCCGCATAGATCGTGCGAAAGGGGTGAACCGTCAAAAACCCGGCGACAACGTCAAGCGGCGCGCTCGTTCGCGCGAGCGGCGTTACGATCGGCGCATAGGAATGGCGCAAGCCTTGACGGGCGCGGACGACCGCGCCGCCCTTCAAGTCGATTACCGGAATGACTTCGATCGCAAGCTCGGGCATTATTTAAGTTTAACCCATGCTTATCGGGATTCTTGACATGACGCGGGGCGTCATGCTACCTCGGTGGCCATGGAAAATTATGCACACACGCGGCGAAAGCATCTTGCCAATCTCTGGGCCGAAGGTCTCTGGGGGAAATTGGTGGCCGCGCTTTGGAAGCTCTACAGCGTTTTCGCCGCTATTCGGG
>DATBYR010000087.1:0-26135 GCA_036513565.1 Methylocella sp.
GCGCCAGGGTTTTGAGAACGGCGAGGTTGGAATTGGCTTTCACCGCATAGCAAATGAGATGCGGCAGGCCGGAAAAAGCCGAATTGAATACCTTGTAATGGCGGGTCAGCGTCGCCGTCGAATAGCAATAAAATGGCGTGCCAACTTCCGCCGCGAGCGTTGCGAGATCGACATCCTCGGCATGCATGACGCCGTTCTTCATCGCGAAGTGATGCATGGGCGGATCAGAGCAAGGGGTCGAGGAGGAACGGTTTTGACGCGCGGCGCGGCGGTTGTTTCGCCGCCGCTGGCGCCTCCGCGCCGCTGGACGTGACCGTATTTTGCCCTGCCAGCTCGCCTGGGCTCCCGGGCGCTTCATAATCGCCTGGCGTGCCGGTTAACGGCGCGTTCGAGGCGGGCGCGCCGGGGGGAGGTTCGAGCGGTCCCCGCCGCCCGCAGGACGCGAGCGAAAGGGCTATCGCGGCAACAAACACGATGGCGGGGAGGTTTGGGACGGTACGTCTCACGAACAAGCTCCAGAAGGAGCGCCACTATAGATGACGGTCTGATCAAAGAGAACTTTTGAGTTGCATGGTTTTATTGCGGTTATTCCGCGATAACAATATGTGCGCTAAAAATCTATCGTGCGGCCCGGCTTGCAATCGCCGCCAAGGATTATCGCATCAACGAACTTGGCTTTTTCGAGTCGCGGGTTCCTTCATCGCGTTTGTGGGATACACCCGGAAGCATGGTATTCGAATCCCGCTATGATAACATGGCTTCTCCTATGGTCTCTCCTTGGACGAGGAAGGAAATGCGCAAATCGGCCCCGCTTACCCTAGGCTTGGCGTTTCTTTTGTGGATGGGCTTGGCGCAGGCGCGACAAAGCTTCGTCAGCGAGGAGCTCGAAAACGACGCGATCCGGCTCGAACAAAATATCGGCAAGGACCTAGGCGCGCTCGCAACACGCCCGCCCCCGCAATTGCGCAAGGACGCGCAGCAGGCCATCGCCCGCAAGGATTTCAAGGCCGCGCTCAATCTGTCCGCGGCAATCGTCGCGGCCAATCCGAAGGATGCCGGCGCCTGGCTTTCCTATTCGCGCGCGGCCCTCGCGGCGGCCGGGGATGACGATCATCTCCAGAAGACCGGCACGGCGGCCGCCTACATTGCTTATGAGCACGCGGGCGCCAAGCCGGAGCGGGCGGTGGCGCTCGCCTGGCTCGGCGAAATCTACGCCAAGCGAAGCATGTGGCGTCCCTCGCTCGATGCCTACCGCGCGAGCCTCGATGCCGCCGATATCGCGGCCGTGCGCAACATCTATGAGGATCTCCGCGAGAAGCATGGGTTTCGCATTCTCGACTACAAAATCGACAATGAGTCCACCTCGCCTCGAGCGTGCTTCCAGTTTTCCGAATCGCTTGCCTTGGGCAACGCCGATTTCTCGCCGTTCGTAACCGCCTCGGGTTTTGCCAATGCCGCGATCTCGACCGAGGATCAACAGCTTTGCGTCGAGGGCCTGAAGCACGGCGAACATTACAGAATCGTGTTGCGCGAGGGCTTGCCCTCGGCAGCCGGCGAAGCGCTGCGCAAATCGGCGGATTATGAAATCTACGTGCGCGATCGTTCGCCGCTGGTCCATTTCACCGGCAAGAATTACGTGCTGCCACGGGTTGGCCAGGAAGGCATTCCCGTCGTCTCCGTCAACACCCGGAAAATCGCCGTGGATATCGCGCGGATCGGCGATCGCAACCTTTTGCCGACGGTGCGATCCGAGGATTTTCTAGCCCAGCTCTCGTCCTACCGGATCAAGCAATTTATCGAGACGGACGGCAAGAAAATCTGGTCTGGAACGCTCGACGCAACGCCGGAGCTCAACGCCGAAGTGACGACCGCGTTCCCGGTCATGGAGGCGGCCGGAAAGCTCGATCCCGGCGTCTATGTCATGGCTGCCAAGCCGGCCGGCGATGGTCCCGCCGCGAATGACGGCGACGAGGAAGGCGGCGGGACAATTGCGACGCAATGGTTCATTGTCTCCGACTTGGGCCTCACCGCTTTCACCGGCAAGGACGGCATTCATGTGTTCGTCCGCTCGCTGGCGAGCGCAATGCCGGCCGCCGGGGTCGAGGTGCGCCTTGTCGCGCGCGACAATGAGATTCTGACTTCGAAGCGCACGGACGATGCCGGTCACATTCATTTCGATCCCGGTTTTTCGCGTGGGACTGGAGGGGTTGCTCCTGGTCTCGTTGTCGCCGAGGACGGCAAGGGCGATTATGGTTTCCTCGATCTCGAGGCGAATGCTTTCGACCTCACCGACCGGGGCGTCAAAGGCCGCGCCGCGACGGCCGCGCTCGACGCCCTGGTCTATACCGAGCGCGGCGTCTATCGCTCCGGCGAGAGCGTTTTCATCACCGCGCTGCTGCGCGATGGACTCGGCACCGGCGTGCCCTCCGTGCCGCTGACCGTCGTTGTCAAACGCCCCGACGGCGTCGAATATAAGCGGGTCCGGACCGAGGATCAGGGCGACGGCGGCCGCAGCTTTGCGTTGCCGCTGCTCCCCGGCAGCACGACCGGAACTTGGCGCGTCGAGGCGTTTGCCGATCCCAAAGCAGCCCCTGTTGGACAGACGCGATTCCTCGTCGAGGATTATGTGCCCGAACGCGTCGAATTTTCGTTGACCTCGCGGGCGGCGGCGGCGCGGAGCGGCGAGGCGGTGGAGATCGGAGCCCAGGCGCGTTATCTTTACGGCGCGCCCGGCGCAAATCTCGAAATCACCGGCGAGGTCGAAATCGATGCCGCCAGCCAATCGCCCTTGCCCGCGCTCAAGGGATTTACCGCCGGGCTGCAAGACGAGCCTTTCGACAAAACCAGCACGGAAATAGAGGAGGCAGCGACCACCGATGCGACAGGCGCGGCAAAAATTCTCGTGCCCATTCCAGAGACCGCGGCGCCTCGCCCGCTTGAGGCAAAGATCATTCTGCGGGCCGGCGAGCCGGGCGGGCGGGCCATCGAACGCTCGCTCGTCCTGCCGATCCTGCCAAAGGCCGGCCTGATCGGCGTCAAGAAGAATTTCACGGCTTTGAGCGACGGCGCGGCGGCGAGCTTCGATGTCATCGCCGTCGGCGCGGACGGCACCCGTGCCGCGCGCAAGGGCGTCGCGTGGTCGCTCTATCGAGTAAGCAACGATTACCAATGGTACCGGGCCGACGGGCGCTGGAATTTCGAGCGGGTGAAATCGTCGAAACGAGTCGCCGAAGGCAAGATCGACCTCGGCCTCGATGCGCCCGCCAAGATTTCCGCGATCGCCGGGGTTGGCCAATACCGGCTCGACCTTGCAAGCGGCAACGCCACCGACCTGCCGACCAGTCTTGCGTTCGAGAGCGGCTGGTCCGGCGAAGCGCGCGCGCAAACGCCGGATCTTCTCGATGTCAGTCTCGACAAGGCAAATTATAAGCCGGGCGAAGAGATGCGGCTGCGCATCGCCTCGCGCTTTGCCGGCACCGCGACGGTCGCTATTATCGGCGAGAGTTTGAACACTCTGACCACGCTCGATCTGAAGGAGGGCGACACGACGACCGCAATCCCGGTCGAGGGCAATTGGGGAGCGGGCGCTTATGCCGTGGTGCTCGCTTATCGTCCGCTCGATAAGGCGTCCAATCGTATGCCGGGCCGTGCCATCGGGCTTGCCTGGTTTGCCATCGAACCGCAAGCGCATGGGCTCGATGTCAGACTCGCTCCGCTGGCCAAGGCGCGGCCGCGTGGACCCTTGACGATCCCGCTCGAAATCAAAGGCCTTGCCTCGGGAGAAGAGGCAAGAGTGACGGTCGCGGCGGTCGATGCGGGCATCCTCAATCTCACCCATTACGAAGCGCCCGATCCGCGCGGCTATTTCTTCGGCCAGCGCCAGTTGAGCACGGAAATCCGCGACCTCTACGGTCTGTTGATCGATGGAATGCAGGGTTCGCGCGGCGCGATCCGGTCCGGCGGCGACGCTGCCCCGGAGCTTGGCGGCGAACGGCCGACGCAAGAACCGCTCGCGCGCTTTTCGGGGATCGTCAAGACCGGCCCCGACGGCCGGGCGCGGATCGACTTCGACCTGCCCGCCTTCAACGGCACCTTGCGGGTCATGGCGGTTGCCTGGACAAAAACCAAGGCCGGCAGCGCCGGCACGGACGTGATCGTTCGCGATCCGGTCGTCGCGCAGGTGACGGCACCGCGCTTTCTGTCGCTTGGCGACCGGTCGCAATTTCACGTGCAAATCGACAATGTCGAAGGAAAGCCTGGAGACTACGCCCTCGATCTCAACGTAACCGGCCCCCTCTCGGCCGCGAGCAATACCCTGCACCGCAAATTCAAACTCGATGCCGGGGCACGCAAGGCGCTGACGATCCCATTCAGGGCCACGGGCGTTGGCCACGCCGGCGTCGGCTTCAAGCTGAGCGGCCCCGGCCTCGTCGCGCCACAGACGCTCGCGCTCGACATCTCGCCCGGCACCTCCGGACTTTACCGCCGCTCGGTGCGCACGCTGACGCCGGGGGAAAGCCTCGCGATTTCGAGCGATCTCATCGCCGATTTCGTGCCCGGGACCGGCGCCGTTTCGCTCGCCGTTTCCTCGCTCGCCGGAATAGATGTCCCGGCCCTCCTTCAGGCGCTCGATCGCTACCCTTATGGCTGTTCCGAACAAATCGTCAGCCGTGCCCTGCCATTGCTCTATGTCAACAAGCTCGCCAAGAGCGAGGCGCTCGGACTCGACCCGGACACCGATCAGCGCATCCGCGACGCGATCGAGCGGGTGCTGGCGCGCCAGGATTCGAACGGCGCCTTCGGTGTTTGGTCGGCGACCGATGCCGATGACATGTGGCTGCATGCGTTCGTCACCGATTTCCTGACCCGCGCGCGGGAAAATGGGTTCGACGTGCCATGGAAGCAATTCGACGCCGCCCTGGAGCGGCTGCGTAATCTGCTGGCCAATTCGAGCGAAATTGGCGCGGGACAAGGCGCCCCGATCGCCTACGCAGCTTATGTTCTGGCGCGCAACGGCCGCCAGGTCATGGGCGATCTGCGCTATCTGGCCGATGCCAAGATCGACTCGTTCGAGACCCCGCTCGCCCGCGCCCATCTCGCCGCCGCGCTGGCATTGCTTGGCGACCGCCCGCGCGCGGAGGCGGTGTTCGCAAAAGCAACGGAGCGTTTGAGCACGCTCGGCAATCCGCTCTACTCGATCCCCGATTATGGTTCGCGTCTGCGCGATGGCGCCGGGCTTCTCGCACTTGCCGTCGAGACCCAAATGCCCGCCGCCGAAATTCTGCGTGCGTCGAAGATCGTGGAGGACGCGCGCGCGAAAACCGCCGTCTCGAGCACCCAGGAAAATGCGTTCATGATTCTCGCCACCGAGGCGCTCGCCGATAAGTCCAAGACGATTGCCTTGTCTGTCGATGGCGTGCCCCAGCAGGGCGCCTTATTCAGGACCTGGCGCGCCGCCGCGCTCGCCAACAAAACCGCCACGATCGCCAATAGCGGGCAAGCGCTGGTGAGCGTCGTTTTGACTACCTCCGGCAATCCGCTGACGCCGGAGCCCGCGGCGGAGCAAGGCTACCGGATCG
This sequence comes from Methylocella sp., assembly GCA_036513565.1. Taxonomy (GTDB): domain Bacteria; phylum Pseudomonadota; class Alphaproteobacteria; order Rhizobiales; family Beijerinckiaceae; genus Methylocapsa. Next base: position 5,580 of record DATBYR010000087.1, read on the forward strand.
AGCGCGCCTATTACACGCTGGACGGAAAACCGGTCGAGCCGACGGCGATCAAGCAGAACGACCGCTTTGCCGTCGCCTTGACGGTCACCGAATATGAGGCCGCGTTCGCGCGGCTGCTCCTCGTCGATCGTTTGCCTTCAGGATTGGAGATCGACAATCCGGATCTTTTTGAGGGGGGCTCGACCGAGGCCTTGTCCTTTCTCAAGAAATCCGTCGAACCGGCGCACACCGAATATCGCGACGATCGTTTCGTTGCCGCTTTCGCGCGCGACGGGCGCGACAAGGCAAATTTCACGGTCGCCTATATTGTCCGCGCGGTGACGCCTGGGCATTATGTCAGCCCGCCGGCGACAATCGAGGATATGTACCGGCCAGAGAGGTTTGGCCGCACCGCTTATGGCGCAATCGATGTTGCCCAGCCCAAATAAAATGTTTCACGTGAGACATTTTGGTAAGATCGCGGGTCTTTTCCTCACGTTGGCGATGCTCGTCCTGACCATTCCCGCGGCCGTGCAACATTTTCGTCAGGCAGCGGGTGCTCTCGATCGTGCCGCCGCGAGTCAAGGCTCGCGCATCGTCGTCGATCGCAACGGACGCCTTTTACGGGCCTTCACGATGCCTGACGGACGCTGGCGGCTTCCCGTCGCGGCAAAGGACGTGGATCCCCGATTCATCGCGATGCTCATTGCTTATGAGGACCATCGTTTTTATGCGCATCCAGGAGTTGATTTTCTGAGCCTCGGGCGGGCCGCGCTGCAATGGATAAGCCAGGGCCATATCGTTTCCGGCGCCTCTACGCTGACGATGCAGGTGGCCCGGCTCATCGAGCCCCAAGCCGGAAAATCCGTGGCGGCGAAGTTCGAACAAATCCTGCGCGCGGTAGATATCGAACGGCGCACGGATAAGACCGGCGTCCTCGATCTTTACCTCGCGCTCGCACCTTATGGCGGCAATATCGAGGGCCTCAGGGCGGCGAGCCTTGCCTATTTCGGCCGCGAGCCGAAACGGCTCTCGGTCGCCGAGGCGGCATTGCTGGTCGCCTTGCCGCAAGCACCGGAAACCCGGCGGCCGGATCGTTATCCTGTTGCCGCGCGGGCTGCCCGCGATGCCGTCCTCGACCGGGTGCTTGCACGCGGTGTGATCACTGGGGCCGAGCGCGATGCCGCCAAGCGCGAAGCCGTGCCGCAAGAACGCCGGGCCTTTCCCATGCTCGCCGCCCACGCCAGCGAAGCCGCGCTCCGGCGCGCACCGCAACAGCGCATCCACCAGCTGACGCTCGACGCCAAGCTGCAAGCCTCGCTCGAGGGGTTGGCGCGCGAGGCAGCGGCCGGGCTTGGACCAAAACTGTCTTGCGCCATCCTCGTCATCGACAATGCGAGCGGCGAGATCCGCGCACATGTCGGGGCGGCGGATTATTTTTCGCAAGAGCGCGCCGGAGCGATCGACATGACCGGGGCCATCCGCTCGCCCGGCTCGGCTTTAAAACCTTTCATTTATGCGCTCGCTTTTGAAAACGGCATCGCGCACCCGGAAACCCTTTTGGACGACCGGCCAAGACATTACGGAACTTACGCGCCGGAAAATTTCGACCATTCCTTCCAGGGCACCGTGACGGCGCGGCACGCGCTGCAACTATCCCTAAATCTTCCGGCGGTCGAACTGCTCGACGAAATCGGCCCGGAGCGGTTCATCGCGCGCCTGCGCAATGCCGGCGCCAGGATCGCGCTGCCGGATGAAACCGCTCCGGGACTAGCCGCCGGCCTGGGCGGGCTCGGAATCACGCTGCGCGATCTTGCGGCGCTCTATGCCGGCCTCGCGCGGGGAGGGAGCATGCCGGAATTGCGCGAAACAGTGGAGGGCATGGGAATGGCGGAAGCCGGGTCCCGCCGGATCGCGGAGCCTGTCGCGAGCTGGTATGTCGCCGGCATTCTGCGCGGCGTGGCCCCGCCCCTGAACGCGCCGTTCGGGCGCATCGCCTATAAGACCGGGACTTCCTACGGCTACCGCGATGCTTTCGCGATCGGCTTCGACAAAGCCCATACGATCGCGGTCTGGCTCGGCCGGCCTGACAATGGCTCCGTATTCGGCCTCGCCGGACGCCAAGCCGCCGCGCCGGTTCTGTTCGACGCATTCGCAAGGCTCGGCACCGGGCACGAATTCCTTGAGGCGCCCGCCGGTATTCTCGCGAGCCGGACCGCCTCGCTCCCCCCGCCCTTGCGGCATTTGCGCAAGGACGTGCCCAAGACTCTGGCGGCGGTGGCGACGGCGCAACTAAAAATCGCTTTTCCGCCGGATGGCGCCCGCGTCGATCTCGGCCTTGCCGGATCATCGCCGCCTTCGCCCGGCGCCCGGCTCAGTTTGAAAGCCGAAGGCGGAGTTTTGCCGCTGCGATGGATCGTCAACGGCTCGCCGGTGGAGGGACCGGACTTGCGCCGGCAAGCGGCCTGGACCCCCGATGGCGCGGGTTTTGCGCGCGTGTCGGTCATGGATGCAAGGGGGGCGACAGACAGCGTGCTCGTGCGGCTGGAGTAATGAGTCAGTGCTTTTATTCGGGAGGTGAACTTCGTGCTCGCTTCCGGCTTAAGAAGCGGGTGATCCTGCTCCAAAGCCAAACAAATGGAAGTAATAGCAAAATACCGAACTTTTTCAGTCCAATCAGCAACGCTCCAGCTCCTGCAACCTTGAGTAGTTTAACACCCAGCGCTCCCGCAACGAGGCCAGCTATTCCCGTACGCTGCCGTCCTGTCCGAGCTCGCTAAATAATCGCCATACCCAGCGCCGCGCTCGAACTCGAATCCCTTTTCCGCAAGCAGTAGGTCATTGGGAGCAGTCGCGGTCTTAGCATCGCTGATCCAAATAATTTTCTCAAATCCATAACGCCCTAATTTAAGAGCCACAGCGTTGATTACGTGAGACCCATCGCTTGATTCACCATCAATTATCCATGAAACAGTATGAGAAGTTGTGTTTAACGTAGGAGTTTGGCGCCAACCGGTAGCCGTTAAAGAAGGAACGCCATGATTTTTCCTTTCTACATTTGCTGCGATGTCGTTTTTCTGTATCTGAGCCAACATGTCATTGGCGTCCACATTGGACCAGTCATCTGACGCGACGTAGCCAGCGGGAAACCACATGAATTCGATTTCAGAGTCAGTATCTGGGTTGAATGCTTCTGCTTCAATCGTGTCATTCTTGATAGGGTCGATAAGTTCTCGCACTCTTCGCGCCTCTTGGCCGGTGACGACCTTGAACCCGGGTAAATTCGTGATCACTGCGTTAGATGCAACCAAGCGGACGTTTGTCGCGTCCTTCCAATTCATTCCGCGGATTTCGGAGTGGGATTGCTCGTCTGAAGCTGCAAATGAATTGTGACTGGTACAAGCAACGACTAAGAAAACAAAAAACAGCTGTCTCTCGGACTCCCCTCATGAACTAGTATATTTAACAGTTGCTGAACGCCGTGCCAAGTGTTGATGATATAGTCGAAGCTGAAATAATGATGGCCTCTTCGCCACCAACCGAATTATTATATCAAACCGTAGACTTCAAATCTCGTGGCCCTTCTTCTTCATTTCGGCGCGCACGCGGGTCATCATGTCGGTCGATATCCTGCCTTGCCAGCCCTGCATCGCGGTCACCACCTCGGTCAGGAAGGCCGGCTGTGTCTCGACGTATTTTTTTCCTGCCGGGCTCTCGAAGAAGGCCACCGCCGCCTTCAAATCCTGCTCGCTCATCTGTCTGACATAAATCTGCGCGGCGATATCGACCATTTCGTCCGCTTGGCGGTCGAATTCGGGCTTGAGCCCGGTCAGGACCGTGTTGAGATCGTGGATGAGTTCCGGCCGCGTCTGGGTCAGCGACGAGCCGATCTGATCCATGAATTGGGGAATGATGATGCTAAAGGAGCGCGACATTCCACAGGCGATCACGAGCGCGCGGGCGGCGGCCAAATGCGACGGGCTGGGCGCGGCCGGAGCCGGCCCGGTTTGGCCCGGCGGGGTGTTGGGCGCGGCTTGTTCCGCCCTGCTTCCGCTCGCGGCAACTAAGGGAGCAAGCAGGAACGCAAGGCAAAAAACCAAATTCATGGCTTGTTTTTCAAGAGCTGTGCGCAAGCCGAAACCTCCTCAAATCATGACGCAAGATGCAGGACGACCCCGCTGGCGTCAATCGAGTTGGCCAAGAATCTCGACGCCGGCCGGACCGGCGCTGATCACCGCCTTGGCAATCCCGATGAAGAGCCCATGTTCGACGACGCCGGGAATGGCGGCGAGCCGGTCCGCCAGATCCTCCGGGCGGAGAATGGCGCCGAAGAAACAATCCACGATATAGTGCCCATTGTCGCTGACAAAGGCCTGGCCGCCAGGTGTTTTCCGCAGGCGGACCTCGCCATCGCAGCCGCAGGCCCGCGCGGCGGCCAGAATCATGCGCTTCGTCACTTCGAGGCCGAACACATTGACTTCGACCGGCAGCGGGACTTTGCCGAGCACCGCTACCAATTTCGACGAATCGGCGATCACGACCATGCGCTTCGATGCCACGGCGATGATTTTTTCGCGTAAGAGCGCGCCGCCGCCGCCCTTGATGAGACGCAATTTTGGGTCGAACTCGTCGGCGCCATCGACCGTCAGATCGAGCTCCGGCAAAGCGTCGATCGAGGTCAGCGGAATGGCATGGAGTTTTGCCAGGGTGCGGGTGCGCTCGGAGGTCGGCACGCAGATCACGTCCAAACCTTTGGCCACGCGGGCGCCCAAAAGTTCGACAAAATGCGCCGCCGTCGTGCCGGTCCCAAGCCCAAGCCGCATGCCAGGGGTCACGAGCTCCAGGGCCCTTGCGGCGGCAAGCCGCTTGGCGTCGTCCGGGGAAAGCTCTGGCATGAGGGAAACGCGACGGCTCCGGCAAGGTCTGCCTGGGTTAGTCCCTTGGCTCCGGCCGCGTCAACCCTTGAGACAGCCGCGCTGAGGTTTCCTAATGGTTCAGGGATAGGCTTTCACAAGGGATTCAAATCGGGTGCGGCGGTGAAATTCGTGGAGAAGCATTTGCGAGAACGGTCCTTAAAGGAAGTCGCGCAAATTGCCCGAGACGGAATTCTAGAAGTGTCAGTACCGCCGCTTCTTCGGGCTTCAGCATCGCCAGGTCGTCGCGCAACTCGCCATCAACCCGATCCTTGACCTGAACGAGCAGTGCGCCTTCGGCGTACGAGTTCAAGATCTCTGGATGAACATAGCACTTGCGGCATATAGCCGGTGTACTGCCGAGCCGTGCGGCCACGCTCTCGATTGCAGCGCGTACATTCTTCTTGAGCTGAGCCTGCGAGTCGAACTTTTCAAATTCTTGCAGCGCCAGCGCAGCCAAGACGCTGCCCGCCCACGTGCGGAATTCCTTCGCGGTGACATCGCGTCCTGTTATCTCGCGCAAATAAGCATTGACGTCCGATGAGGTCACATTCTTGCGCTGACCGTCTTCGTCGAAGTATTGGAACAGCTCCTGGCCGGGCAGCTCCTGGCACGATTTAACAATCTTGGCAACCCTTCGATCATAGATCTTGAGCCGCCAAGTCTTGCCGCTTTGCCGATGAAATGGAAGCGTAACTCCGTTCCCTCGACCTTGACGTGTGGCCCGCGCATCGTGGTAAGACCATAACTCTTGTTCTGCTTTGCGTAATCGTCGTTGCCGACACGGATGAGCGTCGTTTCGAGTAAGTGGACGACGGTTGCGATCACCTTCTCTCGTGCGAGGCCACGCCGCCCCATATGCTCGGCGATCTTCGCGCGGATGTCCGGGAGCGACCGCGCGAAGTCCAGCATGTGCTCATATTTTGTGCGCTCGCGGAACTCGCGGAAGCTTGGGTGATAGCGATACTGTTTGCGCCCTTTAGCGTCACGGCCCGTTGCCTGGATGTGACCGTTCGCGCGCGAGCAGATCCAGACGTCCCTATAGGCAGGTGGAATCGCGAGCTTACGAATACTCTCGCGCGTGGCTTTGTCGCGCACCGATTTGCCGTCCGGTCCTAAATAGGAAAATCCATTTCCTATTTTGCGGCGCCGTAGACCGGGCTCGTCGTCTGAGACGTAGCGCAATCCCGCAGCCTCGGCGGCATCGCGAGCATTGACGACCAATTGAGTTTCCGGATCTAAATCAAGAGACATCAGGGCAGACCGCCTAACATCCTCGCGTCGTTCGGCCGGTCACGACTAGGGACAGCACGGGACTGACTCGCCCGCGCTGCCGGCAGTTACAAATGTTTATTTCGGAGGTTGGGAGGTCCGATCTTGAGGCAACGGGCCGCTTTCTGAGCCAGGCTTACCTTCTACCCCAGGTGCACCAGCAGCATTCGACGCATCTCCGCCGCCCGCACCCGAACGACCAGTTTCCTTTTGAATTGCCGTGCTCGGGTGAACATCTGTCCCCACTGCAGGGCCGGATGTATTTCCAGGCCCCGCCCCCGGGGCGTTACCGGTAGTTTGCGCGAGGGCAAATTGTGCCAAGGAAAAGAATAGAATCGAAGCCAGAGTAACAGTCGGACGCGCTACGCGAGTGGCCATAGTGTTTCTCCCTATTGCGTTACGCTAGTCGTAGCCATCAAACGTTGAGACGCGACAAGAGTTCCGCTCCTTAGGGAGTGCCGACGGTGATGCGCCGATACAAATCAAATCTTAGATGCTTGGCTTCCGCTCACCTTGGCGATGACATCATCAATCGGTCAATGGGCCAGCCCGATCTTTGTCCGTTCGTGCTTTCGCCGCACGTTATCGACAAACTTGGCTATATCGGGGCTCTGATCCATGGCGCGTGAAAACGTCCTCGCTCGGCGAATGGCGTCAACCCGATCGCATGCAGTCACATTCGGCGGAACCTTATTCGTGGACCTTCGTTTGAGAGTCGTCAATCGTGACAGACACAAACGTGAGGGAGATGGATAATGGGTAGCACCACAGATAAAGTTTCTGGCGTCGCCAATCAGGCCGCGGGAAAAGTAAAGGAAGCAGCCGGTAAAGCAACCGGCTCTGAAAAGCTGCAAGACGAAGGCCTGGCTCAGCGGGCGAAAGGCAAGGGTGAAAAGCTCGCCGGTGATGCGAAACAGGCGGTTAAGGACGCAACCAACAAGGTTGCCGATGCCGCGAACAAAAAACTCTGAATTATCCGGGAGGAGGGAGATCGATCATGCCGCTCGGAACTATCCTGCTCATCATCTTAATTTTGCTACTCCTTGGCGCACTTCCGACTTGGCCATATAGCAGTGCCTGGGGCTATTATCCCTCGAGTGGCCTAGGGCTGGTTTTCGTCGTCGTCCTTGTTCTCGTGCTAATGGGCAGATTGTAGAGGGCCCGATGCCTGGAAGGCTAGCCCTTCACGATGGCTTGCTCAAGAATTCCACGGCGGGTGGCTATCTCGTCCAAAGTTTGAAATTCGTTCTGGACGGTCCACCGTCATTAAAAGTGAATGCGAGCGAGCGGTGACGACAAAAAGACCAAGGGAACGCAAATGGACGGCCGAGGTGACGCAAAATAGCGATGCCATGGATCTGGAAAGCGGGATCTTTAAGAGCGACAACCCCTCCAAGATCGCCCGCTCTTTGAAGCGCTCCGCCGAACACAGTGACCGGCTAAAATCGTCTCCGTTCCGCTCGGCGATGTCGATGCTGACGTTTTACCTTAATAGGGGCGGTAAGAACTTGAGCACAGCACGAAGACGAAAACTTGAAGCCGCAGAAGTGAAATTGCGGGAGGCATTCGGGCGGAAGCCGCGCTGACGTCTTCGATCAGTGTGCTATGGCGGCGTCCGCGGAAAAGTTGCGAGGACGTCCTTGAAGGAACTCGCGCAAGTTGCCGAAGGCGTTGCCTGTTGCGAGCGTTGCCCTTTGTATATTGGCGCGACGCAGGCGGTTGTTGGTGAGGGCCCCGCGCCCGCGGCGATCATGCTGGTGGGCGAACAACCCGGCGATCAGGAAGATCGCGCGGGACGGCCTTTTGTCGGGCCAGCGGGCCGCCTTCTCGATCGCGCCTTGAAGGAAAGCGATCTCGACTGGAGCAACGTCTTCGTGACGAATGTCGTAAAGCATTTCAAGCATGAACAGCGGGGCAAGCGCCGTATCCATAAGCAGCCCAGCAGATACGAAGTCCGGCGGTGCCGCTGGTGGTTGGATCGGGAAATAGCAATTGTCAGGCCGAAGCTCGTTGTCGCTCTTGGCACGACTGCCGCACGGGAAATTGCCGGCCGGCCTATCACGATCTCACGCGAGCGCGGCCGGCTCATTCGCTTGGATGATGGACGCAATGCACTAGCGACAGTCCATCCCGCAGCCATCCTGCGAATCAGGGAAGAGACTTCGCGGAATGACGCATATATAGCTTTTGTCGGCGATCTTAAACGAGCTAAACGGCTCGTGATGAGCTGAAAGCTGTCAATGCCTGAGCGTATCTGCGTCACTGTTGATACAACGCCGTTTGCCGCTACGACCAAACATTTGGTGACCGATGGTCAAACAGGACGCGGTACGGCTAGGGCCGCATAATAAGCAACGCTCATGAGTAGATCCTAGGCTTGCCCGGGCGGTCGTCTAAACGCCACTTGGCTGCACTTCGTCGCGGCTAATCTTTGCCGTGAGCGCTATTCGTATGCATCGCTTTTGCCGTTCGCGCGTTTACCGGACGCTGCGCTCTGAAAGGCAGAAACATGGACGATCGATACTGGCGCCATCGGCCTGGGAAGCTGGCCGATCAGACGGATAAGATTGGCCGCGAGGCCATCCAAGAGGCACGCATTGTGCTTCCGGGTATCCAAGCTCTTTTCGGCTTCCAGTTGATTGCTGTATTCAACGAGCGGTTTAAAGAGCTTACGGAGGACGAGCGGCTCATCCATTTCAGCGCCACAATGCTCATAGCGATTGCCATCGCGCTTATTATGACCCCCGCCGCTTACCATCGATTGGCGGAGCAAACGACAATATCCAGGTTCTTCGTATGGCTCGCCTCATGGTTGATCGCTGCTATGGTCCCTTTGATGCTAGGCCTCGCGCTTGAGGTTTACGTGCTCGGCCTTCTCGTGATCGGCGACCCGAAGACCAGCCTCGCGGTCGCCACCGCTTTGTTCGGCGTCTTTTTAACGCTTTGGTTCGTGTTTCCTTTGGCGATGCGTCTGTTCCATTCGCCGGATTAAGCAATGTACAATTTCGTTGACCTCCAACCCTACGGCGACAATCGACAATTGCACATGATCGTAGAGACGCCACGCGAGCCAAAACTGCGCGCCTTTACCGTTTCCCGAGCGCTTCCGCTAGGACTCGTTTTTCCTTATGACTGGGGTTTCATCCCTGGCACAGAAGGGGAGGACGGCGATCCAATTGACGCGTTGGCGGTTCATGACGGAGGCACCTACCCAGGCGTCATCTTGCCTTGCCGGCCTCTCGGCGTGGTCGATCTAGTCCAGAAGGACGCTAAGGGGCCGATAGAAAATCCTCGCCTCATCCTTATGCCGATCTGGCACGATCGCATGGGAGAACTGGAAAAAGCCGCCGACCTACCCGCGCGCGTGAAGGCCGAGATAGAGCAATTCTTCTCAGCGCGACTTTATTTACGGACAAGCGGGCGAAGGTAACGGGTTGGCGCGGGCCGAAAGCGGCACATAAATTAGTCAACGCGAGCCTCGCCGGCGGGAAAACCTAGCGCCCTGATCAGGCTGATCAAGGGTGCTGCTCGGCGTTCCGCTTGCGTGTGGCCGCTGCCTTCTTCGCGGATGCCGAACGGCTCGCTGTTGAGCGGGAAGCCGAGGCTGCACCGCCCTTCTCGCCGCCTTTATGCGCCGCCGGATGGCCGGTAGACTTGCCGCGGCCAGACCCGCCCGCCCTCTTGCCGCCGCCATCATCTTTGTTGACGGTTGCCCAGGCCCGGCGCTCGGCCTCCTGCTCCGGAACCCCACGCTTCTCATAGCCCTCGGCGATATGGTCGGCCTTGCGCTCCTGCTTGTCGGTATATTTTGATTTGTCGCCGCGTGGCATGATGATCCTCCTGTACAATTTAGCCTGAACGAGAAGGTCGTTCGAAAGTTCCAAAACCGCGGCCAACTGCTGTGATGGCCAAGGAGGACGCCGACGGCTGTAAAGGATAATGCTAAGGATACGGTCAATGTTATCAGATTCGGCCGCTCCCATTCCGATGTATTTCATCCTGCCGGTCTGGCTTCTGGCGCGCTGCTTCGGGCGCCACTATATCTAAGGCACGCGGAGGTAGGATCATGGCTGCTACTGCAACAAAAATCATTCTGGATTCGCCGGCCCCGGATTTTTGGCTTCCCGCCACCGACGGCAAAACCTATGCGCTCAAAGATGTCGCGGGCGAAAAGGGCACGGTGATCGTCTTCATTTGTAATCATTGCCCCTATGTGAAAGCGGTGATCGACCGGCTTGTCGCGGACGCGCGGCTGTTGTTGGCGGAGGGCATTGGCTTCGCCGCCGTTTGCTCGAACGATGCCATGGACTATCCGGAGGATTCGTTCGCCAATATGAAACGCTTCGCGCAGGCGCACAAAATTCCGTTTCCCTATCTTCACGATGAAACCCAGACCGTGGCACGCGCGTACGGCGCGGTCTGCACGCCGGATTTCTTCGGCTACGACAAGGACCGCAAGCTGAAATACCGTGGCCGTCTCGACGAAGGACGCACCGCGCCGCCTCCGGCCGGCGCGCGACGGGAGCTTGTCGAGGCCATGCGGAGCATCGCGGCCACAGGCGTAGCGCCGGAGAACCAAATTCCATCCATCGGCTGTTCGATCAAATGGAAGGCGGGATAGAAGCATCTTGAATGCTCGAGCGCGGATTCATGAGACTCCACGCGCCGCCGCCCGCCGCCGCGAGATAAAGGAGGACAAAGCAATAGAGGACCGCAAGCTCGCCCTGATTGAGAATGGGAAAGAAGCTTTTTTGCGCATGCGCGATGAAATAGGCGGCCGCCATCTCGCCGGACAAAATGAAAGCGACCGGGCGGGTGCATATGCCAAGGAAAAGCAGAACGCCGCCGGCGAGCTCCAGAATGCCCGCGATGCCCAAGAGCGACATGAGCTGAACGTTGTCGAACATTGCGACATGCGGAAAGCCGAAAAGCTTCGCCGTACCGTGCTGGAGAAGCAGCAGGGCCGTGACAATCCGCAAGAGTCCAAGGAGCCGCGGCTGCCAAGCCGCGGCGAAGGGCGCCAAATCCATGATGACCACTCCTTTGCCGAAAGAACCTCGCATGGGCGTTCCCCATTGCCCGGGCGGCCCCATTGCGCTCCTTGGACTCGAACGCCAAGTATGTTGTCCTATATAAGCTCCGTCGGCATCCGCGGAATCAGCAGATGGTCCCCATCGCAATTATTTTGGCCATTGTCCTGTCAGGGGCGCTTGGCATCTCACTGACGTGCCGTCAGGCCGCCGCGGTTGCCGCCCATCGCGAGCACGTTCCGGACGGGTTTGCCGGCTGGATCAGCGTCGAGGAACACCGGCGGGCGGCCGCCTACACCCTGGCCCGCACGCGGCTGGCGATCGCGAAGACCGTCTTCGACACCGTCCTCGCGGTGCTTTGGCTGATTTTCTTGCTCGGTCCACTCTACGCGTTGGTGGCGCAATTCATTGCTCCGGGCATCTCCCGCGCTGTCGCCGTCGTGATTGCTTTCGCGCTGGTTGGGCGCGTCCTTCATCTGCCTTTCTCGATTTACAGCACCTTCGCGCTGGAAGCCCGGTTCGGCTTCAACCGCGCGACCCCGGCGATGTTTCTGCGCGACCGGATAAAAGGTGTGGCGCTATCGGCTCTCCTTGGGGTCCCTTTGCTTTATGGTCTGTTCTGGCTGCTGCGCGTCATGCCTGACACTTGGTGGCTCCTGGGCTGGGCGGCGTTGATGGCCCTGACGATCGCCATGACCGTGATTTATCCCGCCGTCATCGCGCCGTTGTTCAATAAGTTCACGCCCATGCCGGACGGAGCGTTGAAGGCGCGCGTCGAAGCGCTTCTTGCCAAATGCGGTTTCGCGTCCAAGGGGCTCTACGTCATGGATGCCTCCCGGCGTTCGACGCACGGCAACGCCTATTTCACCGGCTTCGGAAAGGCCATGCGCATCGTCTTCTTCGACACGCTTCTGCAAAACCATACGCCTGATGAAATTTTGTCGATACTCGCCCATGAACTGGGGCACTATAAACTCGGTCATATCGGTCAGCGCATTGCCGGAACGGCGGCACTCACGTTTGTTGGTTTTGCTGTCCTTCGGTGGGCTTTCGCCGCCGACGGATTGGCTGGCGTGTTCGGGCTACCCGCCGATCCCGGCGTGGTTTTGATCGTGGTGCTGACCGCGCTAGGACCCGTCTTGCATTTGCTGTCGCCGCTGACAAGCTGGCTGTCGCGCCGCGCCGAGTATCAGGCCGACAATTTCGCGAAGGCGATGGCCGGTTCCGGGCCGATGATCAGCGCCTTGACGAAGCTCGCGCGGGACAATCTTTCAACCCTGACGCCGGACGCGCTCTACGCCTTGTTTTATTATTCCCACCCGCCGGTTCCGGCGCGGATAGCCCGGCTGAGAGCGGAGCCAGCTCTGCTTGACCGGATAAGGATCTAGCGGCGACCGCTCATCTTGAGCGCGTCCCGATCAAATGGAATCATTTGATCGATAAGGACGCAGCTCAATATCAAAGAGTTGGAGCATGTCCTGATCGAAAAAGTCGAGCAACTTTTTCGGGACATGCTCTAGGGCTGCGCCGCCGGCGGCCTCGACACATCGACATCCTGCGGCCCGCGAACCCGGTAATCTATGCCGGCCCAGCGAATGCGGCGGGAGCCGGGTGCCGAAAACACGCACAGCGCATGGAAGCTCCACCAGATGGGACGCAGCCACCGTTCGACCCGCCAGTAATTTGCGCGTCCGGCGGCGGTTGCCTCCCCCCAGAGCGCGATGACGATTCTGCGCCGGCAATGGTAACGCATCTCGCCCAAAACGAGGGATGCGCCAATCAAGGCGATGGCAAGGACACTCCCTTGCAAGGCCATGCTCAGCGCGGCGATCACGGCGGCAATGGGGAAGAACGTTCCGAGCGCCGCCAACGCCCAAATGCCAGGACTATATAGCAAGAGGATGCGATATTGGCGCCGCCCAAACGATAGAGCTTCGCTCCAACTCATCGCTACGGGTGTGAGAAGGAGGTTCTGGCGCGGCGAATAGACCTCATACCCTGCTTCCTTGAACGCACGTGTCATTTGCGCGTCGTCGCTGATCGCCCCCACCCAGTAGCGGCGGATATCGATGCGCTCCAGAGTCGTGCGCCGCATGGCCGTCGTGCCACCCCAGCAATGGTTAATTAAGGAAGGCAGTCTCGGCACCGTCACAACGGACGCGTTCGCCGCCGCGACGACGGCAGAACTCACCCGGTTGTCGGCCGGGATGATCCAGCGGTAACCGGTGACCGCGTCACGCCCCGTATTGACCAGAGCGGCAACGAGCCGGGAAAGCCACTCGGGCGCCGGCAGCGTGTCCGCGTCGACGAACGCCACGACCTCATCGCGGGTCTCGATCGCGTCGAGGGCGGCGAGCAAATTCCAGACCTTCTGACCGGTCCTCCCGGATTGGCCCGCGACGACCATGCGAAGCGGTGCTCCCGGCCGTTTCGATTCCTCCGTTACCATCGCGAAGGCGGGATCTTCCTCGGACTCGACCGCCGCGATGATCCGGTAATCCGGATAGGCTTGATGGCGTAGCCGGCCGAAGAAAGCACGCGACACATCGGAAGCGTTCTTCACGGCCACGACGACGGCGGCGGGAGGCGTGGTTCCGGGAACTTCGGTGAGCGGAAGGCCCCATGTGTAACGCCATGCCGACACCGTATTTACGACTGCGATCGCGATCCACGCGATCACCAGAATGCCGGCGATAGTATTCATTGCTGGAATGCTTCCTGGCCTGCCCGTCGCGCCGTCAACAGCAGCCCCGCGCCTTCGTCCCTGGTTGCCGGAGTGCCAAGTAACCTGTGAGCAAGACGGCCGCCGAGCAGGCCGAACGCGGCGGCGGCGTGCCAGGACGACGCACCGCGAAAATGCACCCCGGTGCATTTGACCGGGGAGCAACGCTCGATCCAATGTATGAGCGAATCATGGCCACCCCAGGGGACTTGCTCGATACCGTCTAGAACTGCATTGGCGCCGTTTGCCAGTTCGGTGAGGGCAGACCTTGTCCACCATGTCAGATGGTGGGGCGGCGCATTGAGCAGGAAATTCGGGATGCGGGTCAACGCGGATGGGACGTGCGGCACTCCTACGAAGATAAGGCCGCCTGGTTTCACCGCTTGCGCCATCTGAGCGAACAGGGTCGCGGGCGCCCCGACATGTTCGAGGACCTCGAAAGCGCAGACGGCGTCGTAAGACCCCGCATGCTCGACGAGATGCTGAGCGAGCGTTTCATTGCGCACTCCGTCGATCGCGCCGCCTTCGGCGAAATGCGGATCGAGCCCGGTGTAAGTCGCCTGCGGCACGCATGACCGGAAGCTCGCAAACCCGCATCCGACATCGAGGACGCGAGCGCCAGCTTGGATTCGCCGCGCGGCGATCAGAAACTCGTGGCGAATGGCTTGGTGTGAAAAAAGCTTTTTGGCGTTCAGCCTCGAATAGAACCGGACATAAAACGCGCGGTCTCCTTCCAGCGGAGGATCGAAGAAATAGAGACCTGTCGGCGACTCCCACAATCCGAACCGATCGATGCCGCGGAAGCTCGGCCGAGCGTCCGTCTTGAACTCGATACGCCAAAGATCGGCGAGGAGACGGGCCGCCACCCACTGGACGTGCCGGACCGCCGGAAGCCCTGTGACCGGACAGGCGGGTGCGTATTCTTGAGGCGGCATTTTTCAGGGTGCCAGAGGCTTCGAGACCGGCAAGAAAGATTCCATGAAATCTGAATGATTGCAAACCGCTCAACTATGATCAAACTGTGTCGGCGCATCTGATCGCCGGGCGACGTATAACGCGCTTCAATTCGCCGCCTGAATTGCGCCGGGAACGGCCATGTTGCTAAATTTACAAAAATCGTTCGCGAGTCTGTCGCGGGTCCGCAGGAGGTGGCTCATTGCGCGAAGCCGGATCTTCGATCGCAAATGGTACCTGGCCGAATATCCCGAGGGCGGCGCGGCGGGGTTGGATCCGATCACGCACTATCTGCTCAGCGGCGCGGACCGGGGTTACCGGCCACATCCCTTATTCGATCCAGCTTGGTATAAGAACGCGCGCGGACCCCGGCAGCGCGATCAAAATCCGCTCGTCGATTACATAAAGTTCGGCGCGCGGGAGGGCATCGACCCGTCGCCCTATTTTGCAACCGCATTCTATCGAAAAGCCGCCGGCGGCACCGGCGGTTTGACTCCGCTCGGACATTTCGTGGATTACGGGCTGCCGCGCGGGCTTGCCCCGACGCCCCTGTTCGACCGCGCATGGTATTTGGAAAACAATCCTGACGTGCGGCGCGCGGGCTTCGACCCGTTTCTCCATTTCGTGGCGTCTGGAGGCAAGGAAGGCCGCTCGCCTGGTCCGCTTTTCGATTCGGCATGGTACCGGATGAAGAATGCCGATGCGCGGGACGAGGGCGTGGAGCCGCTACACCATTATCTGGCGATTGGCGCTCGTGAAGGCCGCGATCCCTCCCGTTTTTTCGACACGGAGTTTTATATCGCGGCCCATGCCGGGCAAGGTGCGGGGCGCGAGACGGCGCTGACATTTTATGCCGAGCACGGGCGCGATGGGTGGCACAGCACCCATCCGGTTCTTCCGCCACCCGCCTCGCCGAGTGCCTATTTCGAGGAACTTCCCTGGCAAAAATCGAGCCCTCCACCCGGCGCGATCGAGGCACCCTTTCGCACATTGATCGTCGATGTTGGCGAGGCCGCTGGAAGAGAAACGGCCGGGCTGAGGCAACTCTTAATGATGCTCGTCACACTGCCGGGACTGGATGTTTATTGCGTGACCGATGCTTCTATGGAATCGATCCCGGGAGTTGCGATGCTCGACTTGTCGCGGCCGGATTTCGCTTCGCTCGACAGGAGCATTGTCCTCGATCGCGTGCTGCGCGCGATAAAATTCCGGGACCCGAATGGGCTCGTTTGCGAGGCGGACTGCGCCGCGTTGCCGCTTGCCCGGACCTGCGCGGACATCGGTCTGCCGTACCACAATCTCAGGGAATCAAGGCAGCTCGCTGGCGCGGATTGGGCGGACCTCTTGGCCCGCTGCGCCGCCTACCGCCCGCCCCGTCACATGACAATTTCCGTGATCGTTCCAAACTACAATCACGCGCGTTATCTCGATGTGAGGTTCGCGTCAATCCTCGAGCAACGATTGAGGCCGGTCGAAATTATTTTTCTCGACGATGGGTCGAGCGACGGCAGTTTGGAGATCGCGCGGGCGTGGCAGGCGCGGTCGCCAATTCCCTTCACGATCGCTGCAAACGCGACGAATAGCGGCTCGCCTTTTAAGCAATGGGCAAAGGGAATCGAAAGCGCCGCCGGGGATCTCGTCTGGATCGCGGAAAGCGATGATTCGTCTTGCCCTCGCTTTCTCGAGCGCATGGCCGCCCCCTTTATGGATTCGGACATCGCAGTCGCCTATTGCGATTCCGAAGTGATCGGAACGGAGGGAGAAATCCTCTCTTCGACTTATCGGTTCTATACCGATTCACTCAGCGAAACGAAATGGCTGGCAGGATATGTCGAGACTGGTCCGCGCGAAATCGCCGAGGCTCTTGCCATCAAAAATACGATTCCCAACGTCAGCGCGGTTCTGTTCCGGCGCGACGCGCTCAACGAATGTTTGAACGTGGCCAAAGGCTTTCGCTATTGCGGTGACTGGGCGATTTACGTCGCGTGCCTGCGCAAGGGAAAAATCGCCATCTGTCCGCGCGCCCTTAACAAACACCGGCGGCCACCAGGGAGTTTGACGCAAGAAGGCGAGCGCGAGGCGCAAGGCGTGCGGGAAGCAATCGCCATCAAACTCTCGATTTTCGCCGGTGCGCCGTGCGACGCGCGGGTCATCTGGTTAAGCCTTGCCCAAACAGTTTTCGAATATGAAATCCGATCGATATCGGGCGGCCACAAGCGCCCCCCATTCACAAGGAACAAAGAGCTGGCGGATTGCGTGGAAAAGTTGCGACGTTTCCTTGGCGGGCAAGGGCACCAATTTCCACAAGACACAAGCGGGATCGCAGCCTATTTGCGAGGTGTCGCGGCGCAATCCGCGTCCTTGCGCGCGACAGACCATCCCGGCTTCGTAAACAGCGTTCTGCAGGAACTCAAAAGCATTGCCGTTCGCGGATAGTACCGATATTCCGCGCGATAGCGCATGTCTTAAAGGTGAGAGACGTATGAGGCCTTGAGTGCTTTGACCCAGCAATCGTACCAAAATGTTTCACATTTTGGTACGGTTGCCGCAAAAAATCAGACATTACGTCCCTGCCACGCCGCCATTACGGCCGCAAGCGGCGGCGACCCTCGCTCCCATCAGCCCTTGTTCTCCGCCTTGAACAAAAAAGGCGCGACGTCGGCGACCTTTGGCGCTTTCCCGCTCCCAAATGGCAGCGGCCGGCAGACGGCCATGGCGGACAGCCCGACGCGCGCGGTCAAGAGCCCGTTCAACACGCCTTCACCGAGACGGGCCGACAATTTCGCGGCTATTCCATGGCCGAGAAACTGCTGGATGAGGCTGTCGCCGGCCGCCATCCCGCCGGTGATCGCTATGTGCGCGGCAATCGAGCGCAGGAGCTTGAGAAAGCCGAGCAAGCCCGGCCGGCCGCCATAGATGACCGCGATGCGCCGGATAAGCCTTATCGCCTGCGCCACGACGAAGACGACATCGATGATCGCGCGCGGCGCAAGCGCCGTCACCAGGGAAACCCTTTTGGCCGCGCTCGCGATTTCACGCCGCACGTCCAAGTCAAGCGGCAGAATGAGCGTGCGTTCGGCGATGTCGATCATATCGCGTCCATCGACGATGTCATGCGCGAGCGCGCACAGTTGACCCCGTGCGCGAGAGGTCTCGGGCCGCGTGGCGTAGAGCGAGGAAAGTTGGCCGACGAGGCGCCGGGCCGCCTTAAAATCGTCTTTTTCGCGCGCGCGGGCGAGCCCAATATGCAGTTCCGCGATATGGCGCTGACGCAGAATGCCGCCGATTTCCTTCGCGCCGAGAACGAAAAGCGCGGTTCCGGCCGCGCCCGCGAGCGCAAGACCAATGAGGCCGAAGGCCGGCGACCAAGTGAAAAGATCGTCGATGAGGCGGGTCAGCCAAAGCCCGAAACCGAGCGAAACGAGGCCGCCCATCGCCGACCAGAAGAGACCGCCCCAGGAGAACAGCGAGCGGGCCACGACCCCTTGTTTCTGCGCCGCCTCGACCGCTTCTTCGCCGGCGTCCTGGGCCGCGATTAATGCCTTGGCTTCGGCCTCGTAAGGGTCGGCCAAGGTTTCGATCACCATGGGGCCAGCCGGGGTTTCGGCGTTCGCCTCGCCGATCGCGCCGAGACGGAACGCACGCGGGCGGGGTTTCGGTTCAAGCGGCACGCGAGACCTCTTTAAATCTTTTGCCAGAGCACTTTTCGATCACATCGAGTCGGCGAAGCAGAAACGCGAGTGCCTGGTCAATCATCAAAGCGCGCTTGTGTCGAGGACATTAGCCGAGCCGGTCGCCAAGGAGGAACTGGAGCGCGCGGTCGAGCCTGATATGGGGTGACGGCAGCAGCGTGCCATCCTCGCCCCGGACCGGGACGGGAGGCCGAAAACGGACAAAGCGGTAGTCGATTTCATGCGGCTTGACAGCGCGCGGTTCGTCGCGAAACACCGCTTCGGGATCGCGCGGGAGTTCGCCGGGATAAATCGCCGCCTCCGACTCTCCATCGAAAATCTCGCCGCCGATCCGTTCTCCGTCGAGCGGGGTGCCAATGACGGCTTCTAGCGCGGGCTCGTCGGGGCCGCCGACCTTGGCCTCGCGGGTTGCCCGGACAGCCGCCAGCGCGATCACATCGACCTCGGCGCCGACCGTCTCGACGCGGGCAATGGCTCGTTTGGTAAGATACCGCAAGATCGCTTCGAGCCGGTCGTGGCTTGTGTGGTGCAAATGATCGGCCTTTGCCGCGGCGAACAGAATCTTGTCGATCTTCGGCCGGAACAAGGCCGACAACAGATTACCACGCCCCACGCGAAACGCGGCGAGAACATCGGTGAGGGCGGTTTCGAGGTCGCGCATCGAGGCCGGTCCCGCGTTCAATGCGGCGAGCGCGTCGACGAGGACGATCTGCCGGTCGAGCCTTGCGAAATGATCGCGGAAAAAGGGTTTGACGACATGCGCCTTATAGGCCTCGTAACGCCGCTCCATCATCGCGGCGAACGAGTCCGGCGGGTAGATTTCGCCTTCCTCGACGGCGAGCGGCACGAAGGTGAGGACGGGCGAGCCTTCAAGGTCGCCCGGCATCAGGAAACGGCCCGGCGGCAGGCTCGAAAAATGATATTCATCGGCGCGGCAGGCACGCAGATAATTGGTGAAAAATTCGGCCTCCCGGCGGGCCTGCTCTTCATTAGCTTGCGCGCGCGGGTCGGTGTTGGCGGTAAGTGTGCGCCATTGCGCCGCGATCGGTGCCCTGGCCGCATTTGCCGAGGCAATGAAGGTTTCGCGCGACCACTGCGCGAAAGATTTCGTAAGAAGCGGCAAATCGAGCAGCCACTCGCCGGGGTAATCGACTATGTCGATGGCAAGCGATTGGCGCCCGGGCCGCGGGCCGGCCTTTTGGTCGAAATAAAGGCGCAGCCGCAGCTCGGAAATCCGCCGTGTCGATTGCGGCCAATGGCGGGCCTCGGCGTGGCCCTTGGGGCCGGCCAACGCCGCAATGTGATCCTCGTAGGCGAAGCGGGGCACGGCATCGTCGGGTTGCGGCTCGAGCATGCCGCCGATCAGCCGTCCCTCGGCGTGAACCCGGAACACCGGCAAATTATTTCTCCGGCCGCGCAAGGCGGGGCTCGTTGCCTTGGTTAGATGCTCGATAAGTGCGGTGATGAAGATCGTCTTGCCCGCCCGCGACAGTCCGGTGACGCCAAGGCGAATATGCGGGCCCGTCGTCAGCTCGATGAGGGCCTGCGCCGCGGCGCGGGCTTCGAACAGGAGGTTGGCGATCAGAGACAAAACAAACTGGCTTTCCAGAGTAATTCGTGGCGGCGGGGCGCCGGGAATAGGTGGGAAAAATGGGTAAGGCAAGTGAACCCTGAAGTGTAGTCAGCTTTGATGGCAGGACAGCGCGGGACATTTGACAATGAACGCGCTTCTAAGCTCTTGAAAAGCCGAAAATCCTTCCTAGTCGACTATGACATTTGCGGACGGGACGGGATCTTACTGGACACGGATGAATTGCTACCCACATAAGGGGCTAGGTAACAATAGCATAGGAGATCGTTTTGGCGCATTCACTCACTCTCAAGGAACTGGAAAGCCTGAAGCCGACCGGGCGCCGGCGCGAAGTCCCCGACGGCGGCGTGGCCGGGCTTTATCATATCCTCCAGCCCAGCGGTCAACGGTGTTGGGCCTTCCG
>DATBYR010000088.1:0-2427 GCA_036513565.1 Methylocella sp.
AATTGAGCTTTTCGAGAACCGCCGGATCATAGGAGCCGTTGACGCGGAAGGTCGCCTGGATCGATTCTCCAGTATGGGAATGATAGAGGTTCAACGTGCGGGTGTCGCCGTTGGCGGCCGCCGTCTCGGTCGAGGAAGGAAGGACGATGCTCGACAAGAGCGCCGCCACTCCGGTTGCGGCGACGAGACAGGCATATCTGACGGGAGCCGGGCGGCGGTGTGATTTTCGCAAGTGAAATCTCGCGGTTCTGGCTGGACGGAACTGGCCTTGGTATGTGAGGCGCCGCACATCGCTGTTGAAGCGAACTCACCGATATTGAAGCAAACTCATATACGATTTTGCGAACTCTTGCCGCTAACGGTTAACGGCCCGTAACGCGCTCTTAACCTTCTCCTCCTTGACGAATCGTCAACCACTGTGGTCGCTATCATTCACCAAATAAAGTACCAAATATGGCGAGCCTGTGTCGGAACTGGCGCGGAGATTTTGCGGTTCAAATCTCGCTCGCATCTTCCACGCGTTTACAGAGTTTGTGGCGGGACTTTTCAAGAATCGATGCCGCGGCGTCCCGGATGCGATGGCCGCCGCCGGCGCGCGTTCAGAGCAGCATATCATCTCCATTGCCCTCGCTTCCATTCTTATTTCATTGGGGTTTAATGTGGAGGCAGGCTGGCCGACGATTGCGCGGCCACGCAATCCTGTGGCGGCCGATCTTTTGGGGAGTGTACGATGGCCGGTTACGATGTCGATCTCTTCGTGATCGGCGCGGGATCTGGCGGAGTGCGCGCCGCCCGGGTCGCGGCGGCGCATGGCGCCAAGGTCATGATCGCGGAGGAATTCCGCATCGGCGGGACTTGCGTGATCCGCGGCTGCGTGCCGAAGAAGCTCATGGTCTATGCCAGCCGGTACAAGGACCAATTCGCCGACGCGGCGGGGTTTGGCTGGAATCTTGCCGCGCCTTCCTTCGACTGGCCAAGACTTGTCGCCGCAAAGGAAAAGGAAATCTCCCGCCTTTCCGCGATCTATCGCGACAATCTCGACAAGGCGGGCATCGCCATCGAAGACGGCCGCGCGGAAATCGAGGATGCTCATCGCGTGCATCTTCTCGCCGATGACCGCAAGGTGAGCGCGCGAATTATCCTTGTCGCCACCGGGGCCGGCCCGGTTCTCGAACCTGACGTTCCGGGGCGCGAATATGCGATCACCTCGAACGAAATATTCGATCTCCCGGAATTGCCAAAGCGCATGCTGATCATCGGAGGCGGCTATATCGCGGTGGAATTCACCTCGATTTTCACGCGGCTGGGCACCGAAGTGTCCCTCGCCGCGCGGGGCGAAAATGTGTTGCGCGGTTTCGACGACGACATGCGGACCGGCCTGCGCGATTCGCTCGCCCAGGCCGGCGTCAAACTCAACTTCGGCATGCTGCCTACCCGCATCGAAGAGGCGCCAACGGGCTACCGCGTGAGTTTGACGAAAGGCACGCGCGTCGACGCCGATCAGGTGATGATCGCGACCGGCAGACGTCCAAACACATCGGGCCTTGGTTTGGAAAAAGCTGGCGTCGAACGCGACAGCCTGGGGGCGGTGAAGGTCGATGCCTTTTCGAAAACGAATGTCCCGTCGATCTATGCCGTCGGCGATGTCACCAACAGGGTCGCCCTGACGCCTGTGGCCATTCGCGAGGGGCACGCTTTCGCTGAGACGGTTTTCGGCGGCAGGCCGGAGGCCGTCGTGCATAGCAATATTCCCACCGCCGTCTTCTCGACGCCGGAACTCGGCTGCGTCGGCCTGACTGAGGCGGACGCGCGGGCGAAATTCGATTGCGTCGACATTTATCTGGCGAGCTTCCGCCCGTTGAAGGCGGCCCTCTCCGGGGGGCAGGAGAAAATCCTGATGAAGATCGTCGCCGATGGCGCGACAGACCGCGTCCTCGGCGTGCATATTCTCGGCGAGGATGCGAGCGAGATGGCGCAGCTTTTGGGAATTGCCGTGAAAATGGGCGCCAAAAAGGCCGATTTCGACGCGACCATGGCGCTGCATCCGACATCTGCGGAAGAACTCGTCACCATGCGAACCCGCACCGCGCGGTTTAAGCGAGAAATCGCCGGCCCGGAAGGCCCAGACTGCGGACCGCTCGACGAGGGGTAGCGAAGC
This sequence comes from Methylocella sp., assembly GCA_036513565.1. Lineage (GTDB taxonomy): Bacteria > Pseudomonadota > Alphaproteobacteria > Rhizobiales > Beijerinckiaceae > Methylocapsa. The sequence continues at coordinate 2,159 of DATBYR010000088.1, forward strand.
CGTTCCATGTTCCATTTTCAAAAACCTCTGTATAAGGCATTTTTGAATTCGCAAGGGTTTGGGGCGCCCCCCAAGGAGTGAGAGGACATGCTGCCCATGGAATGCTGGTCGCCCGCCAGTTGGAGACGCAAACCGATCGAGCAAGTACCAGATTATGCCGACAAGGCAGCGCTGGCCGAGGTCGAGCGTCAGCTCGCGGGCTTTCCGCCGCTGGTCTTCGCGGGCGAGGCGCGCAAGCTGAAGCGTATGCTGGGCAAGGTCGCCGCGGG
>DATBYR010000089.1:0-12944 GCA_036513565.1 Methylocella sp.
CGGATCTATGTGCGCAACGCCCAGGGGGGAATGGTCCCGATCCGCGCCCTGGCCGAGGCGAAGCTCGTGCAAGGGCCGCAAACGGTGGTGCGTTACAACGGATTCCGCGGCGCGATTGTGAACGGCGCGCCGAAGCCCGGCTATAGTTCCGGCCAGGCGCTCGCCGCGATGGAGCGTATCTCCGCTGCAACCCTGCCGGCGGGCTACAGCTTCGAATGGACCGGGACCGCGCTCCAGGAAAAGGCGGCGAGCGGACGCACCGCCATCGTGCTCGGATTCGCCGTGCTCTTCGCTTATCTGTTTCTCGTCGCGCTTTACGAAAGCTGGAACATTCCGGTTCCCGCTTTACTATCGGTCAGTGTCGGGGTGCTCGGCGCCATCGTCGCGGTGATGCTGGCTGGACTGAGCTTCGACGTCTATGCGCAGATCGGACTCGTCGTGCTGATCGCGCTTGCCGCAAAGAACGGCATTCTGATCGTTGCGTTTGCGGTGGAGCAGCGGCGGCTCGGCAAGGCCATCGACGCTAGCGCCATTGAAGCGGCGGGCCTGAGATTCCGCCCGGTGATGATGACCAGTTTCGCGTTTATCCTTGGACTATTGCCCCTCGTTGTGGCGCGGGGTGCCGGGGCCGTCACCCGCCAAGCGGTTGGCACGCCGGTGTTCGGCGGCATGATCGCTGCATCCGTCTTCGGGATTTTCGTTATTCCGCTGCTCTACATCATCGCGGAAAGCTTGCGTCGGCGCACGGGAAGCCAGAAAACGAAGTGATCGGGCACCGCCCACTCGCGCCGCCTGCGGCGCGCGACGTTTCGGTCTCCCCCACCGCCGGCCTTTGCCAAGGATCTCATCGTGCGGTTCCTTTGCTGGCACATCCAGGAGCGGGCCGTCGGCGAGCTTGATCCTGAAACGCGAATCATCTCGACGGCCTAGTGCGGCGCGACAAAGCGGAAGCGAATTGCCCAAGGCGCCTCAAGCCCGGCACTGTGCTCGTTCGCGAATAAGGCATCCTCAATGCGCCCTCCGCAACACCGGCCATGAGTCCCGAAAGACGTGATGCTCTGTTAACCGCAATCGCCAAGGCCCGGCTCCGGCTGGTACATTTTCAATGCTGCGAAAAGACGATAGAAGGTGCGCGCATGCAAGCCTATCTCGATCTTCTCGCCAAGATCCTGCGCGATGGCGAGGTTAAGGCCGACCGCACCGGGACCGGAACCCGCTCGCTTTTTGGACATCAGATGCGGTTTGCCTTGCGCCAAGGCTTTCCGCTCGTCACCACCAAAAAGCTGCATTGGAAATCCATCGTCCACGAGCTTTTGTGGTTTTTGCGCGGCGACACCAATATCGCCTATCTCAAGGCGCATGGCGTCGGCATCTGGGACGATTGGGCGGACGAAAACGGCGATCTAGGACCCGTCTATGGCAAGCAATGGCGCGCGTGGCAGGCTCCGGACGGGCAGGTCATCGACCAGATTTCCTCGGTCGTGGAGGAAATCAAGCAAACTCCTTTTTCCCGCCGTTTGATCGTCTCCGCCTGGAACCCCGCCGATCTGCCGGCCATGGCGCTCGCGCCCTGCCATTGCCTGTTTCAGTTTTATGTCGCGGAGGGGGCGGATGGCGCGAAAAGACTCTCATGCCAGCTCTACCAGCGTTCGGCGGACGTGTTTTTGGGGTTGCCTTTCAACATCGCAAGCTACGCGCTTCTAACCGCGATGGTCGCGCATGTAGCGGGCCTCGATGTTGGCGATTTCGTGCACGTCCTTGGCGATGCGCATCTCTATGAAAATCATCTCGAACAGGCGCGCCTCCAGCTCACCCGGGCGCCACGCGCGTTGCCCCGGTTGAAGCTCAACGCGCAAGTCACATCGATCTTTGACTTCAGCGCCGGGGACATCGTGATCGAGGCCTACGATCCGCATCCAGCGATCCCGGCCCCGATCGCCGTATGAGGCAAACCATCACGCTCTCGTTACGTCATGATGCAGCATGAGGCGAAGATTTTGCACCGCCGCGCCGGATGCTCCCTTGCCGAGATTGTCGAGTTTTGCGACGAGAATTGCCTGGCATCTTGAATCGTTGGCGTAGACCCGCAGTTCGAGATCGTTCGTGCCATTGAGGGATTGCGGCTCGATCCTGCCAAGAGCTTCGGCGGGCATGACTTTGACGAAAGCGCTTCCGGCGTAATGCACGGCGAGCGCGGCCTCGAGATCGGCGCCCTTCGGCTTAAGCGGCAGATCGCTCAGAAAAAGCGGCACGCAAACCAGCATGCCCTGCGCGAAGTCGCCAACCGCAGGCGCGAAGATTGGCCGCCGCGCGAGGCGTGCGTAACGCTCGATTTCCGGCATGTGCTTATGTTCGAGGCCAAGCCCATAGGATTCGAAGGAGGGGGCGGCACCACGCTCGTAATCGGCGATCATCTTCTTGCCGCCGCCCGAATAGCCGGACACCGCATGGATCGAAACCGGAAAATCGGAGGGCAGGAGGCCAGTGTCGACAAGCGGACGCAACAGCGCGATCGCGCCCGTCGCGTAGCAGCCTGGATTGGCAACAAGCCGCGCCCTTTTAATCGCCTCGGCCTGGCCCGGTTCGAGTTCGGGAAAGCCGTATATCCAGCCTTTCGCTACCCGGTGCGCGGTCGAGGTGTCGAGAATCCGCGGTGCGTAGTCACCAAGCTCTGAGGCAACCGCAATGGATTCGCGCGCGGCATCGTCCGGAAGACAGAGAACGACGATATCGGCCTCGCTCATCAGCGCTTTTTTGGCGCCCAAATCCTTGCGCTGTTTTAGCGGCAAGCTGAGGAGCTCGATGTCCGATTGAGCTTTCAGCCGCGCGCGGATGCCAAGCCCGGTCGTTCCTGATTCGCCATCGACAAAAATTTTCGCGGGCATTTTGCGGCCTTGCGAAACGAACGCTTGTGATCGCCATCTATTTGTCTTCTCGCATGAGCTTACGCAAGACGGCCACGATTTTTTGGATCATAGCCTGGGGCGCGGTCCGGCTCAGAATTACCCCGTCAACCGGGTTTAGAAGATGTCGGCATTAACCGGGGCAGTCCCGCAATCATCTCCGATGCTAAGCCGCACCGTCACTGGGTTCGCCGTCCCGGCCAAATTGGCGTTCAATGCCGCCGCCTCCACAGCGAATTGTTTGCCGCCCGTGCGCTGGATGACCACCTCCATGTTGACCCCATTAATCATGCCAATGAACGTGTACGTCCCCAAAGGGCTCTGCGTGAAGGAACCGGGCGGTATCGCCGCGGTAAAACTGCCGATCTGGAGCGTGACCGGCTCGGCGACGGGGTTGATCCCGTCGCTGGCGCTCCCCAGGGTAAAGCTGGCCAGAAGCCCAAAGGCATCGTGGTTTGGGTTCTGGTCAAGGTCGATCGCAAGCTTCGCGCTGAACGCGCTGAAAGGGATGCACTGCGACGGCGGCCCAATGGCGACCGCCTCCGGGTTACTCCCCACCAGGATCGTCGCCACAACCGCATTGGTAGCCGTGGCGATGACCGAGACAGAGCTGGGGCCATTCGCCACATAGACGTTTTTCCCATCTGGGGTGACGGCTACCCCCCTGGGACCAACAGCAACCCCCGGGATCGGGATTGTGGCCACAACCGTATTAGTCGCTGTCGCGATAACCAAAACATTTTGAAAGTCGTCGGTAACATAGGCGCGCGTTCCATCAGGGGTGATGGCTACCCCCCATCTCCCCGCATTGGGGACCGTGGCCGCAACTGTATTTGTGGCGGTAGCAATGACTGAAACGCCGTTGGTCTGTCTATTTGTAACGTAGGCGTAGGTCCCGTTCGGTGTGATGGCTATTCCCCATGGTAAATTCCCCGGTACGTTCCCCACCGGGATCGTGGCCACAACTGTGTTAGTCGCTGTAGCGATGACCGATACTGTGCCGGGGGGCCGCTGAATGGGGCCGCCACCGGTGTTCGTCACATAGGCGCGGGTTCCATCCGGGGTGACGGCTACCCCGAAAGGTGAAGACCCCACCCCGACCGTGGCCGTTACTGTGTTGCTGGCTGTATCGATCACCGATACCGTGTCGTCGCCATAATTCGTCACATAAGCGTGTTTCCCATCCGGTGTGACCGCTATACCGAAGGGCAACTTGCCGACGCCGACCGTGGCCACCACCGTGTTGCTGGCCGTATCGATCACAGAAACAGTAGGCGGGCTGCCATCCTGACTACTATTCGCCGTGTAGACGCGTGTTCCATCTAGTGTGACGGCTACACCGAAGGGGGTGTTCCCCACCGGCACCGTGGCCACCACCGTGTTTGTCGCCGCGTCGATCACCGATACCGTGTTGTGATTCGCGACGTAGGCAAAGGGGGCCGCCTCCGTCGGTCGGGCACTGAAGGCTATAACCAGCACCAGCACGGACCATAGGGTCGCAAGCCCCTGCGCCCGTGATGTGACGCTTCTTTTGCTGCTGTTGTCTTGCATGATACCCTCCTTCTACACAACCGAATTGAGGCTAGTGAAAATAGCAAGCCATCTGTCCTCTGCGCCCCCTATTCGGGGGGTCTGCATTGTCCAAATGGCGCGATCGCGACCGCTTCGCGGGCCGCCTCGTCCGGAAGGCAAAGAACAACAACGCTGGCTTGTTCCATCAGCGCTTTCTTGGCTCCGGGGTCCTTGCGCTGCTTGGGAGGCAGGCTGAGGAGTTCGACTCCGGGAAGGGAATCGAGCCGCGCGAGAATGCCAAGCCCGGTTGTTCCGGCGTCTCCATCGATGAAAATTCTCGCGCTCATGTCGCGGCCTTCGGGCAAGTCACAGGATCAATCATATCAAAAAGGCGGCCGATGGCCGCCTCGATCTTGAATCGAGCTTCGCGACGGCTTAGCGCTTCGAGAACTGGAAGCTCCGGCGGGCTTTCTTCTTGCCGTATTTCTTGCGCTCGACGACGCGCGGGTCGCGGGTCAAGAACCCCTCTTTCTTGAGAACGGGACGTAGATCCGGCTCGTAATTGACAAGTGCCTTGGCAAGGCCGTGGCGCACGGCCCCCGCCTGGCCGGAGAGGCCGCCGCCCGCCACGCTGACCGTCAAATCATATTGGCCCGCGCGCTTGGCGACGGCAAGCGGCTGCCGCAGGATCATCCTGAGCACGGGGCGCGCGAAATAGGCGTCGAGCGCCTTCCCGTTTACAACGGCCCTGCCGGGGCCGGGCTTGATCCAGACCCGCGCGACCGCGTCCTTGCGTTTGCCGGTGGCATAGGCGCGCCGTTGCGGATCGAGCTTTTGCACATAGCGCGGAGCCGCCTCGGGAGCAGGCGCCGCCGCGCCCTTCAAATCTTGAAGCGAAGATAAAGTTTCGGACATGATCAGACGAGCCTGGCGTTCTTGCGGTTGAGGCTCGCGACATCGAGCGTCACCGGCTGTTGTGCAGCATGAGGATGTTCGGCACCCTTGTAGACGCGCAAATTGCCGAGCTGCTGGCGGCCGAGCGGACCACGCGGGAGCATCCGTTCCACCGCCTTTTCGACGATGCGTTCGGGGAACCGGCCCTCCAGAATGAATTTGGCCGAACGTTCCTTGATGCCGCCTGGATAGCCGGTGAAGTGATGATAGATCTTTTGCTCGCGCTTGCGGCCGGTCAGCACCACTTTTTCGGCGTTGATGACAATGATGTTATCGCCATCGTCCAGATGCGGCGTGAACGTTGGCCTGTGCTTGCCGCGCAGCCGCACGGCGATCAGCGAGGCGAGCCGTCCGACGACGAGCCCCTTGGCGTCGATCAACACCCATTTTTTTTCGATGTCCGCCGCCTTGGCGGAGTAAGTCTTGCCGAACATTTGGGATTCCGTGGCAAATAAGCGCAAGAGCGGCAGGGCTTGCGTACTCATTGGCGCTCCTTTTATGCACCCATTCCCTGCGGGTCAAGGCGAACGTCAGCCGCGCATTCCCTTTCACGAGGCAGGACCGGAGCCAAAGAGAAGGCTTATGAGCAACGATGCTTATCCCGACGCCTTTCTGCGCGATATTCTGGCGGCCGTGAAAACCATTGCTGTCGTTGGCGCATCCGATAAGGAGACAAGGCCCTCCCATGGCGTCTTCGCCTATCTACTTGCGCGGGGCTACCATGTGATTGGCGTGAATCCAGGCCTAGCGGGCAAGAGCGTTCACGGCGCCGCGTTTTTCAAGACTCTGGCGGATGTTCCGAGCCGATCTCATTGCGATCCATGCCGCGCGCCTCGTGCTCCGGCCACGGCCCTTCGAGGTCACAATCCGTGACCCGGATCACGTTTCACACGAGGTCGCCGAGGCTGGTGATGACTCCCGGGGAGATATCCAGGACGAGCGGGTAGATGGCCTCGGCAAGTGGATCACGTCATCGTCGATCAGCACCGTCTTGTTGGCACAGAAGTCCACATCCAGCACCAGCTTCCCCCGCCCGCAACGCATTGCGCGCGGGGATGCTCGGGAAGGTCGATCTCGGTCAATGCCGCGTTGCTCATAAGCGTCCCTCAATTACGCATATTGTATTGGTTCTTCAGCCTTAGCCATGCTGACAGTCGTGTCTTGGGTAAGGTTAGCCGTGCGGTAGGTTGCACCCTGACCGCACGGCCGCTTGGTCGGTAGCTGGCCACCGCCCCGGCTCCGGTTAGATTTCCCTTCCGGCTCCCTCTGGCAGGTGGATCACGTCATCGTCGATCAGCACCGTCTTGTTGGCACCGAAGTCCATATCCAGTACCGGCTTCCCGCTTTTTGTCACCTTGATGGAAGCGGCGTCGTGTTTCGACGTGTATTTCAGGAATTCACCTTGCGGTTGCGGGCCAGCCCAGTCGCCGTCGTCCAACTCAACGGTATCAAAAGCCACGACACGCAATTTTTCATCAGCCATCTGTTTGTCTCCTTTCGAAATGAACCTGCGCAGCGCAGGTTCTGCAAGGTATCACTGCAACGGCTTCCTCCGCGCCCCCTGATCAGGGGATGACGATTTTGCTAATCGTTCACCGCGCGCGGCGGCGCGGGCACAGGCGCTCGGGGTGAAAATTGTGATGAACCGCTGCCCCAAAAATCGAAGCTGGCCGCCTGGCGACCAGGAAACCGTAAACCGCGTTCGAAACTTGTTAACGGGCGTTTGAAAGCGCCTGCGCGTGCGCGACGGCCATCCCCAAAACGATCATGGCAAAGGCCTGATGCAAAAGCCCGGCCCAAAGCGGGACCACTAGGACAAGCGTCGCGATACCAATTAAAGCTTGCATGGCGACGAGCCCCGCGAGCGCCCATGCGCGCCGGACAGCCCGGCTTCCCGCAGCAGCCCGCGATGCGTAAACAGCCTGCGCCAGAGCAAGCGCCAAAAGGGCATAGGCGATCATCCTATGCTGGAACTGGACCAGCAAGATATTGTCGAGGAAATTTTGCCAGGGCGGCGAGAGCAGAGTCAATTTATCGAGAGGCGGCCAAAAATATCCGTCGATCAGCGGCCACGTGTTGAAGGCGCGTCCCGCGCGCAGGCCAGCGACGAGGCCGCCAAGCCCGATTTGCAAAAGGACGAGCAAGACCATGCCGCCGGCAAACCACCGCAGTCCCTGCAATCTCCGCTCCGGGATTTGGGCGCCCCGGCTTTTAAGCGAAGCGGCGAGCCAAACCAGCGCGGCAAAAGTCAGCGAGGCCAGCAACAAATGAATCGCGAGCCGGTCCTGGGCGACTTCGACGCGGTCCGAAAGCCCTGACTTGACCATCCACCAGCCAACAAGACCCTGCATGGCGCCGAGCGCCAGGACACAGAGAAGTTTTGGCTTGAACCCGGGAGGCAGAAGCCCTTTCGCCCAGAAAAAGATCAGCGGCAGTACCATGGCCGCGCCAATCAGACGGCCCAAGAGCCTGTGACTCCATTCGAAGAAAAAAATGAGTTTGAAACCGCGCAAATCCATGTCCGGAAAAAGCTCTGCATATTGCGGTATCTTCTTATAATTCTCGAATTCGGCCAGCCATTCGGCGGGGCTCAGCGGCGGAATGACGCCGGTCAAGGGCTTCCATTCGGTAATGGAAAGGCCAGATTCGGTGAGCCTGGTCGCGCCGCCGACAATCACCATCAAAAAGACGAGAGCGGCGAGGCTCCAAAGCCAAATCGCAATCGCGCGGTAGAGCGCTGCTTGCCGTGCGTCTTTTGCCGCGTGCAATATAGCGAAATTGACCGGCGGTTCGCCCATGCGGGGGTTCCTCGAAGGCAATGGCGGATGGCTTCACGCGGGCATAAAGACAACTATTAGACAGAGCAGCCCGGCTCAATATCGCCCTGGGATCCGGCGCGAGGATAAAACGTCGCACCTAAGGCGTAGACCGGTGGCAGATCAATATCCGGCGGCGTCGCGCGGCCCCAAGCCAAGTGGCCGGGCACCAGATGCGTACGAGGTCCATCGGGCGATTGCCCGCCGGGCGGCGGAATGGAAGTGCAAATCTCCGCGCGCCCCAAAGGCGATTCAACGACCCTTGCCGGACTGTGCTTCACGATCGTGGCTCCGGCGGCTTGCAAAACATCTGATAGCGGTAGGCCTGCCGCTTGGTTCAGCTTGTCCCACAGTTCGGTCGCGGAAGCCCGGACACAGAACCGAAGGTCGCCTCGCCCCAGACCTAGATCGAACCAAGCATCGTTTCGACACTCAGGCCGGATGGCGCCCTCGTCTCGGCCAAGCGGCGTGAGAGTTGTTGCAACCGGCAAAGTTGCCCTTGCCTTCAAGACGACGAGAAAAATGGCCCTATAGCCGCGACGCGTGTGGTCGGCTCGCAGTCGCAATGCTCTAACTTGTTCGCCAATTGTCAATTGCAACGCGCCACGATCCGAGATCGCGGCAATCGTCTCGCCAGTTACGGAAACGTCGCATGGTTCGTCATGATGGCAAATGAATTCGGCGGTCGCGCCGTGGCATCCAAGGACCCAGGTGCCGGATCGCTGGCTCAGGGTTTCAGCGACGAACTCCGCAATCCGGCCATGCGGCCAAGGCAGGCGGGTAATCGAAATGCCCAACGCGTCGATGCGCTCCGGCAGGACGGCCCAGATCGCGCTACGGCGCACATCGCCGGCCGAAGACCATTCGGTGATCTCATCGCCGGTGCGGCCGCATCCAAGGCATAAGCCCAAGGCGCCGTCCATCGTGCAGATACCGGTACAGGGGCTTGGGATGGCCTTTGTCTGAATGTTCATTCGCTGTACTAATGATTGCGGCTGAATAAGCGTGGCACGCTCACTTCGTCGCCGGCAAGGTGGAAGCCATAGACTTCGGCGGGGCCGATGTCCACGCGCGGCATGCCGCAAGCGGAAAATGGAGGCAAAATGCGTCGGGGCATCCGCAAATTCGCCGGCACGAGCGTGATCATCGGATTTGTGCCAGTCTATGCGCTCGTGGCCATGGCGCTCGCGCAAGCGCGCCCGGTGCAAGAGGCCGCCGTTTTGATTCAGGTCCTGTGCTATGCGGCTCTCGGCATGGCCTGGATCGTGCCGGTGATGGCGCTGATCAGTGGATGGAAAAACCCGATCCGGGACCGTGACTTCCCGGCTATTGGTCAAGCTGCATCCCGGCCGAGGCCTTGCGGAGCGTTGGCCGGCAGGCCAATGAGCAGGATCTCGGGCGCGCCGCTTTCGATCAACCGCGCCTCGGCTTCGCATACGGCGCCGCCGCGCGGCTCTCCGGGCGCCGCCAGCAGGACGACATCGGCTTGCGCTGCGAGGGTTCCGGCGATGCCGTTCCGGTCGAAAGGCGGCGCGATCGTCACGATGAAATCATAGATCCCGGCCAAGGCATCGATCACGGTTGCGAATTCGCGAAGATCCAGCTCGCTGTCGCGGCCAACCGGTAGAAAATGAAGCCACGAGGCCGGGTCGCGGCGAATGACTTCGGCGAAAGAGGCCGTTCCGGCAAGAAGGTCGCCGAGCGCGGGTTCGGCGCCCGGCGGATGGCCATGCGGCGCGTTGGCGGTCGAACTCGCAAAATCCAATAGACTGGACTCGTCAAGGCCGATGACGATCGAACGTCCTTCGCGGGCGAGACCGCGGGCAACATCGAGCATCATGCAAGACGCCGCGCCAGTTGCTTGGAGGCTGGTCTCGACGATGCGAATCCCTCGCGGGGCGCCCGCCCGCGCGGAAACCTCCAGAATGCGCGCCACGATCTTTGTCGTGGCTTGCCCATTATCAGGGTGCTCGCCGCCGGTTTCTCCCTCTATTGCCGGCGGCGGGTCTAAGTTTGGGTTTAATCGCGGACATAGCCCCGCCGCATCCTTGAAGCGGGCGAAAACGCGAACCTGTCCGAGTGCGCGGGGCTGTTCGAAAGGCGCCTCCGCGAGGAGAGGCAAGCGCCCGCGCGGCCGCGCGACCGACACAAATGCGCCGAAAGCCATGACAATCATCGCGGCGCCCGATAAGACCAGCAAGGCCTCCCTTGGATAAAGCGGATGTTCCGGCGCGACGGCGCGCGAAACGATGCGCGCGTCCAACTTGCGCGGCAAATCGGCGGCATGCTTGGCGTCGGCGCGCATTTCGAGATAAAGTTCGGCGATGCGATTGGCGGCGTTCGCGGCAAGTTCGCGATCCTCGGACTGAAATGCGATCGTGACGAGATTTCCCCCGCCCGCCGCTCTAACTTGCAACCGGTCCTGATAGGCTTCGAGGACTCGGTCCTCCGCGCTTTTCCGCGCCGGATCGCGGATGATGCCGAGAAAGATTAGGGCGCGGAAACCGGGTCCGATCCCCCGCTTCACCGAATCGAATTCCGGATTGTCCGCGATGCCGAGATCCTTGATCGCCCGACGGGCGAGATCGCGCGACGCAATGAGCTGAGCCTGGCTAGTGGCGGCGCCGTCGTCCAATAGCGCAACGTTTGCCCGCAAGCCGATCAACCCCGCCTGCCGGGAGCCGATCAGAACCTGCGTCTCGGCGCTATATCGCGGCGGTTGAAGGCAAAGCACGACGCCGATGAGAACGAGAGCGGCGAGCGGCAACCCGATCAACCACCGCTTCTGGGCGGCGACCGCTTCGAAAACCAAGCCAAGATCTAACTCGCGGGCACGCGTTGTGCGCAGCGCGTCCCACTCCCGCCAGCCCATAGCCGCCTCCACCATCCAAACAGCGCGATAAGACGCCGCTATGGTTTCAGCGAAGTTAACTTTTGGATTTGCGCACGGCCATCCACGGGGTAAGCCCGAGGCGGCGGTCAGAAGGATTTTCCCCCTGTGTTGAGAAGCGCCGCGCGGAGCGTGTTTTGCGCCGGCATCGCTATAGTCATCCGTCCGACGCCGCCGGGCACCGGCGCGCTGGATCGCTTCGGCAAAGGCGACTCGCCGGCAAGCTTCGTCTTGGAGCGCCCGGCCCGTCTTTGCCTGCGCCCTCCGCTGGATGATGCCGGGTCGATGACGATTGCGCCGGGCTTGTCCTGGTTTGCGCCATCGGCAGGCGGGCCTCGCGGCTGTGGCCGGAGGCTCCGCCGTCAGATAGCTTAATGGCCAATATCGGCGTTGACCGAGACCGTGCCGCCATCGTCACCGAGGCTCAGCGTCACCGGCACCGGGTTTGCGGTCCCAGTCAAGCTGGCGTTATCCCCTTCCGCCCGGAACGAGTATCGCTTGGCGCCGGTGGGCGCGATCCGCACCTCTAAGGCTACGCCATTGATCACCCCATCGAATGTGAACGGGCCAAATATACTTCCTTTGTGTGCTTTAAACGAACCTGGAGGGATGGTCGTGGTGAAGGTGCCGACGTTGAGGGTCAGCGGCTCGGTGGGGGGATTGATCCCATTGCTGGCGCTCCCCAAGGTGAAGCGCGCCTTAAGCTCAAAGGAATCGGTCTTCGGAGAGGGGCCGAATTCGATCTCAAGCTTGCCTCTGAAGGCGCTGAAGGGTATCGCGAACCCCGTGCCGGCCAGCTTGAACACCACGCCAGCATTCGCGCCGCCATTGGATGTCGTGGCATGGAGATTGCCAGCGTTATCGGCGATCAGGCCGGCTGCGGGCATATCCCCGTCGCTGCAGCTAGGCAACCTGCAGAAGGTGTAGAGCACTGTATAGGTCCCGCCCGGCGAGAGCTTGAACACCACGCCGCCATGCGCCGCGCCGCCATTCGACGCGCCGCCAGTCAGCGTCGTGCCATAGAGATTGCCGGCACTGTCGGCAATCAAGGCTCCGGGATTAGCCCCGTCGCTGAACGAGAAGGAGTGCAGCACTGTCTCGGTCCCGCCCGGCGAGAGCTTGAAGACCACGCCGCATCCGGACCCGACGCATTCCGGCCCGCCGCCACCGCCGCCATTGGTTGTCGTGCCATAGAGATTACCGGCGCTGTCGGCAATCAGGCCGGCCGTGGGACCAGACCCGTCGCTGCCGCCCGTGAAGGAGTGGAGCACCGTCTCGGTCCCGCCCGGCGAGAGCTTGAACACCACGCCGCATCCGGACGACCCGAGGCATCCCGACCCGCCGCCGCCAGCCAGCGTCGTGCCATAGAGATTGCCGGCGTTGTCGGCAATCAGGCCGGCTTCGGGCAAAAACCCGTCGCTGCCCGTGAAGGAGTGCAGCACCGCAAAGGAGCCGTCCGGCGAGAGCTTGAACACCACGCCATTATCTGACGCGCCGCCCAATCGGGTCGTGCCATAGAGATTGCCGGCGCTGTCGGCAATCAGGCCGGCTTGGGGAAAACGCCCGTCGCTGCACAAAGGGAAATCGACGCAGAAGGAGTGCAGCGCCATAAAGGAGGTTCCGTCCGGCGAGAGCTTGAACACGACGCCGCGCTGCGACGCGCCGCCACTTTCTGTCGTGCCATAGAGATTGCCGGCGCTGTCGGCAATCAGGCCGGCCACGGGATTAGCCCCGTTGCTGTCGAGCTTGAAGGAGTGCAGCACCGTCTCGGTCCCGCCCGGCGAGAGCTTGAATACCACGCCGGTATTCGATGCGCCGCCTTGGATTGTCGTGCCATAAAGATTGCCGCTGCTGTCGGCAATCAGACCT
>DATBYR010000090.1:0-11389 GCA_036513565.1 Methylocella sp.
TTTCGACATGAAGACGCGGACCGAACTGGTTCTTTTGCAAAAGACCATGGTTGTCGTCGAAGGCGTGGCGCGCACGCTCGATCCGAAACTCAACGTGTGGACAACCTCCGAACCGGTGGTCGGCGCCTGGATCGAGCAGAATCTTGGCCCTGTGGGGAAATTGCAGGATGCCGGCCGCGCCGCCTCGACGCTTGCGCGGTTCGCCGCCGATCTGCCTTCGGTGCTTTTGCGCGGCGAAAATATCGTCAACCAGCTCGAAGGCATGGCCGAAAACGGGTTCGAGTTATCCGAAGGAGCGATCGCGAAAATCGGCAAGGCGGAAGCGCGCGGCGCGCGCTGGGGCCACATCGCGCTCTGGCTGATCGCCGCGCTCGGCCTCCTGATTCTGTTGCGGTGACCCACGCGTTCCTTGGCGCGGAACGCACCCTTGCGCGGGTTGGGGTCGAGCAGCGTCTTGCGCAGCCTGATCGGCTTCGGCGTGACTTCCACAAGCTCGTCGTCCTCGATATAGGCGAGCGCCTTTTCGAGCGCCATCTTTCTCAGCGTCCTAAATGCTGCCGGTAGAAAGCGACCTCATCGGTAAGTATCTCGGCCAACTCATCGCGTACTGGACCAGTTGTGAGAGCGACCTCTCGCATCGATGCGTAGTCTGCCGCGGGATTCTGGCCCACCGTAGCGCGAGCTCCTCGGACACCAAGCAAAGCCTCGAGCCGGCCCAATTCGTCATCGAAAAACGACACGTCGCCAATGAAGTCAAAGGCCGCCATATTGACGTCGCGAAAGAAGTAATCTCGGTAGAAGCCACGCAATTGAGGCAAGCGAGCAAAATCGAGCATTCCCATTCCCTCGTCAAGAACACGCTGATGCAGACTGTGACCATCGGCTGGTGTGTTTAGCCAGAAATAGTAATGCGAAATCGTACGTTCGATAGGATCACGTAGAAACGTGATGCGGACGGCGTTCTCAATCCGTTCGTATTTTTTCGCCCAGAAGTGGCCGTGCACGGCCAGGGCTCCCTCAGGCAATTTGCGGGCGACCCCGTACCGCGAAAGAAACCCCGCCGGATCGATGTTCATTTCCGATTTCGGGTCGATCGGCCGATCAGCATAGTCCCGCACCAACTGGCCACTGGCAAATACGCTTTCCAGCCAAACCGCAAAGCTTGTACCCGCTGTTTTGGGGACATGTACTGAAATGATTGCTTTGTTCATATATGGACGCCCGCTAGTTGCAGAAGGCGATGAATGAACCAAGTAAACTGCTCTGGTGTTTCCAATATTCAGGGAAATATCTTACGAAGCGCGAACCGGCTCCTTTACCGGAGCAGGCGATTGCGTCAGGCGCTTTCCTTGGCGCGGAACGCTCGCTTGCGCGCATTGGGGTCGAGCAGCGCCTTGCGCAGCCTGATCGATTTCGGGGTGACCTCGACAAGTTCGTCGTCTACGATATAGGCGAGCGCCTTTTCGAGCGTCATCTTGAGCGGCGGGGTCAGGCGGACCGCCTCGTCCTTGCCGGCGGCGCGGATGTTGGTCAGCTGCTTGCCTTTTAAGACATTGATCTCGAGATCATTTTCCCGCGTGTGTTCGCCGACGATCATGCCGCGATAGACCTTGCAGCCCGGCTCGATCATCATCGGGCCGCGGTCTTCGAGCTTCCACATCGCATAGGCGACCGATTCGCCGTTGTCGTTGGAAATCAAAACGCCGTTGCGCCGCCTCGCGATCTCGCCCTTCCACGGGGCGTAGGCGTGAAACAGCCGGTTCATGACCGCGCTGCCGCGGGTATCGGTCAAAAGCTCGCCCTGATAGCCGATGAGCCCGCGCGTCGGCGCGTGAAAGACAAGCCGCAGGCGATCGCCGCCGGACGGCCGCATCTCGATCATCTCGGCCTTGCGCCCGGCCATCTTTTGCACGACGACGCCGGAATGTTCCTCGTCGACGTCGATGACTACTTCCTCGATTGGTTCGAAAAGCTGGTTCGTGGCCTCGTCCTTTTGAAACACCACCTTTGGCCGCGATACTCCGAGCTCGAACCCCTCGCGGCGCATGGTCTCGATCAGGATCGCAAGCTGCAATTCGCCGCGCCCCGAGACGACATAGGAGTCCGATCCGGGCGAATCCTCGACCCGCAAGGCGACATTGCCTTCGGCCTCCCTGTAAAGGCGGTCGCGGATGACGCGGCTCGTTAGCTTGTCGCCTTCGGTTCCGGCGAGCGGCGAATCGTTCACCAGGAACGTCATCGACAATGTCGGCGGATCGATCGGCTGCGCCTGCAACGGCTCCGCGACGTCGGGCGCGCAAAGCGTGTCGGCGACGTTGAACTTTTCGAGCCCGGCGATCGCGACGATGTCGCCCGCTCCCGCCTCCTCGATCGGCGTGCGTTCGATGCCCCTGAATGCCAGGATCTTGGAAACCCGCCCCTGTTCGACCACATTGGCCTTGCGGTCCAAGACCTGGACGCTTTGATTGGGTTTTACGGAGCCCGCGAAAATCCGCCCGGTGATGAGCCGCCCAAGATAGGGGTTGGCTTCGAGCAATGTGCCGAGCATCCGAAAACCGCCTTCGCCCGTATTCGGCGGCGGGACATGCTTCAACACGAGAGCGAACAAGGGCGCCATGCCTTCCCTCGGCCCGTCCGGGCTAGCGGCCATCCAGCCCTGTTTCGCAGAACCGTAAAGGATCGGAAAATCGAGCTGTCCGTCGGTGGCGTCGAGCGCCGCGAATAGATCGAAAACCTCGTTCACGACCTCGCTCGCCCGCGCGTCAGGCTTATCGACCTTGTTCACCGCGACAATCGGCCTGAGACCGATTTTCAGCGCCTTGCCGACGACGAATTTGGTTTGCGGCATCGGCCCTTCGGAGGCATCGACCAGGACAATCGCGCCATCGACCATGGACAAGATACGCTCAACCTCGCCGCCGAAGTCGGCGTGGCCCGGCGTATCGACGATATTGATCCGCGTGTCCTGCCAGGCAATCGATGCCGCCTTGGCAATAATCGTGATCCCGCGCTCCTTTTCGAGGTCGTTCGAATCCATGACCCTCTCGACGATCCGCTGATTCTCGCGGAACGCGCCGGATTGCTGGAGCAGACGATCCACGAGCGTCGTCTTGCCGTGATCGACGTGAGCTATAATGGCGATATTGCGAAGCTTCATTTCAGACCTGAATCAAATCTGCCGCGCCCGGACAGCCTGCCGGTCGTACACCGCCCCGGCGACGTTTTTTGAGAGACGGCGCTATTTTGAAGAATGTCAGCCAGCCCGCAATATGGGGCGGCATCTTCGCGATTGCAGCATCCCTTATAGCAAACAGCGCGGTTTGGAAACCGGTCATCCGCCTGCAAAAAGGGCACGATTTGGGACCGCCCGTTTGGCGGAGTCCCGCGTTCCAGCGAACACCCATGATCCCCGTTCAGAGACGCTTAGCGTCTCCAGAATTCATGGAAATGATTAACCGGCCCAGGGCCGTGGCCGACGCTGAGTTCATCGGCGGTGGTTAGCGCGCCGGTGAGATAGGTTTTTGCGGCGCCGATGGCTTCGCCAAGCTCATGGCCCTGCGCGAGATAGGCGGCGATCGCCGAAGATAACGTGCAGCCGGTGCCATGCGTGTTTCGGGTTACGACGCGTGGGACGGAAAAAAGCCGGTATGAAAAGCCATCGAATAAGAGGTCGTCCGATGTCCGCCCTTCCAAATGACCGCCCTTGACGAGCACGGCTTTCGCGCCGCGCGCATGCAGAAACGCGGCGGCGCGGCGCATGCCTTCTCGATCCGCCGAGACAGCATGATGAGACATCCGGGCCGCTTCGGCAAGATTCGGCGTGACGAGGGTTGCGAGTGGAAAGAGATGCTGGACAATCGCTTCGCTCGTATCGGCTGCGCTCAAAGCATCGCCGCTGGTCGCGACGAGCACCGGATCGAGGACGATGAAGCGGGGCTTATGAAACGCGAGCCTGTCCGCGACCGCCTTGACGACAGCGGCCGAGGCGAGCATCCCGATCTTGACGGCGGCGACATCGATGTCTTCGAAAACCGCGTCGATCTGCGCCACGGCAAAACTCGCGAGCGGGACGTGCACGGCTCTGACCCCTTGCGTATTCTGCGCGGTCAGGGCGGCGATGACGGCCATGCCGTTGCAGCCAAGCGCGGCGAAGGTTTTGAGATCGGCCGCGATGCCCGCGCCGCCGCTGGGATCAAGACCCGCAATCGAGAGAAGATTCTTGATCATGCCCCGGCTTCCCGGCGGACCGCGACTCCGCCCCCCGCGCGCCCGCCAAGTTTGCGGAAGGACATATATCCACCAAAGAACAAATGAGTGCCCCTTTCCTTGCGCAAAAGCAGCAAGAATTAAGTCGATGAGCGCGGCGACCATCAAGAATCCCATTTTGCTTTTTTACCTTCCGAACTATTTTCAACCAATGGGAAGCGAGGGATGAAATTCACCCATGACCATGGCCTTGACATTTCAGGCCCTCTAAATCCTCACCCGCGCGAGCTCGCGCCAGCCGAGTAATTGCTGAGCGACGGATCAAGTCCGCCGATAAGCGGTTAGCTAAAATGACTAAACCATAGATGTTCTTCTTCTCAGTGCCGGCATCCCGAACGCCACCGGCTTGGATTTGTCGCAGTGGAACAGCAGCAACGCAATTCGCGAGGCAGGTTCATCACCGCCTTCTTAGCCAATCCAAGACCGGGAGATGACAGAATCTCCCAGGTAAATCCTACCGCATTACTTTGCTTGATCAATCTCGGCTTTGTATCGCGCCGTACCTTGCTAAGGTATGTTTACGCGGGCAGTCAATCGTACCAAAATGTTTCACGTGAACGTGAAACTTTTTGGTACGATTGATGGTTTGGGCAAATGTACGTACGCAAGGTGGGGCGAGGGGATTTGGCGCGAGCGGAAGATTGCGAGAGGGTTTATTTTTTTCGTTGTGCGTTTTTAGAAGATGCTTTCGGGCCGCTGCGAATTTTCAAGGCGTCCGATAAACGCGCGGCCGCGACCGACGGCGAGATCGGCATGGCGTTAATCCGCGCCGGCCTTGCCGATCGAAAACGACTTCCAGGCGCTGCTGGCATAGTGCGCCCCCTGCCTTGCCACCGCATAGACGCGCCACGCGTAGCGCTGCGGCACGCCCGGCAGCTCAACGAGGGTCGCGGAGGCTTCGACGTAGCTCGCGGATACCTCGCGCGAGCCGGACGCATCGAGCGCCCTGAGCTCGACGTAGTATTCGACTGGGACCGGCTGCTCCGGCGTATTCCACACCAACGCGACTTTCGACGGGTTTTGGCCCGCGGGCAGCACGGCATCGACCGGCGTGACCGGGACGGGGCGCACGGGCGATAGGTCGGCGGGCGGAGGAGACGCCGCCGCTCGCTCGGGGCGCACCAGCGCCGACAGGCGGGCGGAAGCGGCGCCGAGGCCGCCGCGGGCGGCGGCGCGGTACCACGCCTCCGCAGTCGCCGGATTGCGCGGCACGCCGTCGCCGGCCGCATAGAGCTGGGCGAGGGCGTATTGCGCGCGATTGTAGCCGCCGGCGGCGGCCCTGGCGTACCAAAGCGCCGCTTCGGCGCCATCGCGGGGCACGCCGGCACCGCTGTCGAGCAGGACCGCAACATTGAATGCCGCCTGCGCGACGCCGGCCTCGGCGGCCTGGCGGTACCAGCGATAGGCCGTCGAGGAATCTTGCGGCACGCCGCGGCCGAGATCGTACAGCAGGCCCAAATTCAGCGCCGCTTCCGCGTCGCCGGCCGCGGCGAGCGGCAGCCACAGATGGCGGGCCTTCTCGAACAGGCCGGCATCGAACGCGCGCCTGGCATCGCGGTCGTCCGCGCGCAACGGCGATGCGACGGCCGCGAGAACCGCAACAAGCAAGCCCGCCGCGGTTCTGCGCACGCCCGCTTGCATGGCGCCACCCCGCGGCTAGCGCCAGGTGAGCTCGGCGCGCCGGTTGCGCGGCTCGGCCGCGCCAGGCGGGGTTGTGACCGGCGGTTCGGTCACGCCCTTCGCCAGGATCTGGAAGCGCTCCGTCGGAATGCCGCGCGCGACCAGCCCGCGCAGCACTGCATCGGCGCGCTGCTGCGACAGCCGCAGGTTGCCCTTGGCCGTTCCCACCGCATCGGTCGAACCGGTGACCACCATCACGAGCGGCTTGCCGTCCCGGTAGAGCCGGGAGGCCTGGTCGAACAACGCGACGTCCTGCGATCGCACCTTGGCACTGCCGGGGGCGAAATAGAACACAAGCGAACTCGGCGCCGCAGACGGCGCGGCGGGCGGCGCAGATTCTTGCGAGAGCGCCGCGCCCGCAGGCAGCGCAAGCGCGGCAGCGAGCGGGATCATAAAGGCACGGGACAGCAACATGAGAACCTCCAGAGTCGTTAAAAATCGATTGGATTTAGGGCATAATTTACCCCAGCTCAAAAACTATCCGGTACGGCGGTGACTTGGAGTTCCCCTCAAGCCGCTCCGGGCCTTGAAATGAGGTGCGACAGGCTTTTCGGCCTGATCGCGGCTGTATAGTGACGCCGGAGGGATCGGCGCGCATCTCCTAAATGGGTGAATCCTTTCTCCAGAAATTGGCTCGAATTCAAGCATCTCACGGAGATATGTGACGGCACTCGCCTTAAGTAATTTCCCAACTGCCGAGGCAAAGGTCAAAAGGTTTCGAAACCGGCGACCGATCCCGGATGTCACCTTGCCGGCACCAAAACCTCGATTGTCCCGGGGCGGGGGAGGGGCTGGCCGGGTGCCGACGGCGACAGCCGGGAGGGCCCGAACCCCTCGCCGAGGTCGTGCTCGACGCGCGTGGCGCCGTCGCGATCCTCCGCGAAGAAATAGGTGATGCCGGCCTTGCCCGCGACCCGCGCGGCGGGTGCCGGGTCGCTCGCCGCGAGCCCGCCGCCGCGCAGCAAGCGCACGACCCCGGCTGCCTCCTGCCTGGCCGCAGCACTGCGGGGCGCGTAGCTGACCAGCACCCGGATCGGCGCGTTGTCAGGGAGCAGGTGGGGTGCGTTTCCGAACGGGGCCGCCGGCTCGGGCGGCGTGGCCCGAGGGGCTTCGGCCAGCGGCGGCATCGCGATGGCCGCCGCGGGCGGCACGTTCAGCGCCTGACGGCTCTCCGGCACGGGCGAGGGCCCGGCCTGGAGGTGGGGTGGTGCCAGCTCGCTGCCGGATCGAGGCCCGGTGTGGGCAATCGCCGGAACGGGAGGGAGTTCAAGCGATGTGCCGATACCTGGGCGGGCGTCGTCGCCGGCGGGCCCCAGCGTGGGCGGGGCGGCGCTCGCGGTATCGAGAGGTTGCTTCGAAGCGGACGAGGCGGGCTGCGGCGGCGCGATGGCCGCCGCAGTCTGGGCGGGCTCCGGCGGTGCCGACGGCCCAGACGGGGACCCAGAAGCCGGGGGCAGTTCTATCGTCGGCTGAAGGGCGGCGACGCGGCTAGCCACCGCCGACTCGGGCAGCGTGACCTGCGGGGCTTCGGCCAGCGGCGTCGTCGCGATGGCCGCCGTGGGCGGCAGGTTCAGCGTTTCGCGGCTGTCCGGCACGGGTGAGGGCCCCGCCTGGAGGTGGGGTGGTGCCGGGTCGCTGCCGGATCGAGGATCGGGCTGGGCAATCGCCGGAACCGCAAGACGTTCGAGCGATGTGCCGATACCTGTGCGGTCCTCGCCGTCGGTGGGTATCGGCACGGGCGAGGCGGCGCTTGTTGCATCGCCCGGTCGCTCCGAAGCAGATGGGGCGGACGCCGGCGGCAGTTCGACCGCCGGTTGAAGGGCGGCGACGCGGCTGGTGGCCGGTGCCGGTGGCGCCCACGGGGCGCGGGTCCACACCAGGGCACCGGCCACGCCGGTGGCGGCGAGCACACCGCTCGCGATCACCACCCGGGCTTTGCTCCTTGAGGATGAACTTGGCGCGGAGGATGAACTTGGCGCGGCGGCGGTCGCGGGCGACAGCGGCTCGAGAGTCACAAACGGCGCGAGAGTCACGACGGTGAGCCGAGCCGGAAGCTCGGGCAAGGCGAAGGCGGGCAGGCCGGCGAGCACGACGCGCCGGCCCGGCGGGCGACAGATCGCCTCCAGCAACGCCGCGTCCATCCGGGCGGCGTCCTCGATCACCAGGGTGCTGCCGGCCACCGCCGGGGGTTCCATCAGGTCGGCGCGCGGCACGAACGTCACGGCGCGGCCATGTTCCCGGAACGCCGCCATGAGTTCGTGGAGGAAGGGCCCGCGCACCCCGGAAGGTCCCAACACAACAACGATGCCCGGCATCTCGAGTGCGGCC
Source organism: Methylocella sp. (assembly GCA_036513565.1). Taxonomy (GTDB): domain Bacteria; phylum Pseudomonadota; class Alphaproteobacteria; order Rhizobiales; family Beijerinckiaceae; genus Methylocapsa. The sequence continues at coordinate 8,275 of DATBYR010000090.1, forward strand.
AGCGCGCGATCATGAGCTTGGCGCCAGGCCGCATCTAGTCCGACCGCGCCGGCGTCGCCGATTACGCCTCTCTGGTCCAATGCGTCCGGAGTTTCTGGCAAGGTGCTTAGAGCCTCGAAATAAGGGGCGACTAGCGCCACTGCCTGATCGCGGCGAAATAGTGGCACCGCAGTGGCCGGGACGCATCCCCCAAACAGGGCAAAAGCGGCCCGCTGCTCGGCCGCGCCGGCGAGGCACTTTAAATCCGCCTGGCCGGTGGCAAAGGCGGGCGTTACGGCGAACGGCCATGGCGTTCGCGATTCCCTTGAGCTCGTCCCAAAAGCGGATTCCAGGGAAATGCTGGTGCGATGGCCCGCGACGCTGGGCGAAGGTTTGACGATTTTTCCCAAAGCCTCGCACTGGGATTCACTCGGCACGATCGCCGGCCGCCTCCCGCCGGTGCGCATCGCGGCGCTTTTCGTCTAACCCCCGCGTGCGCTCCGTGGCCTCGCGTTCGGCATCGGCCGCGTCTTTTGAAGCCAAGTCACGCGCGCGCGGCTTGGGACGGGACGCAGATTAACGATGTCGTTTTTGTTGTCGCGCATGATCTTATCCAAAAAGTCTCCAACTTAATGGGATCATGCTCTAGCTCTTCTTGCGAAACGCATCGATCGAAACGACCTTGGGTTCGCCTTTAGGTGCGGCCTCCGCATGCTCCGCCACTTCGGGTGCATCCTTGCGGGCCCCCGCGGCTTCCGGCGGGGCCTGGGCCAAGGCTTCCAAAGCGCTCACCGGCGCCGTTTGCGGTGGCGATGATTCGGTATCGCTGACGCCGGCCGCCTCGTCCTCGACCGAGAACTGCAACTCGAAACCCACGGACGGATCGGCAAAACGGGTCACCGCATCGAACGGGATGAGCAGCATTTCCGGTATATTTTGGAACGATAGACCGACCTCGAAAGCCTCCCCGGTCACGCTCAAATCCCAGAATTGATGCTGCAGCACGATCGTCATTTCGTCCGGATAGAGCTCGCGCATCCGCGACGAAAGCCGCACGCCGCGCGCATGGGTGCGAAAACCAATGAAAAAGTGATGCTCTCCCGGAACCCCATCGCGCGCCACGTCGGAAAGGATTTTCCGCACGGCCCCGCGCAAGGCGTCCTGAACAAGGAGATCGTAACGGATCAAGTCAACGGCCATTCAACCCGCTCGCCGAAGGCGATTTTGGACAATATTCCCAACGCGAAAATATTAAACGCGACATCCGGTTGGCGAAGTGGAGGCTTCTGTTGCCAGGTGCCTCCGGACCCCGCCTTGAAGTGCTACCTCCAAGGGCTTAATTTCGGTACTATTACCGCATTACGCGGCAACAGCCACCGGAGCATAGTTGTCATTCGCAACTATAAGTTTCGGCCCGATGACGGCGGAACCATGCCGGGCAAATGATCGTCCTTTACACTCCCCGTCGAACCTATTTCGCCCCCGCCGAAACCCGCCACTGCTGCGCCTTGGAGCGCGCCTTCAGCAACGGGCTTGGGTGGAGGCGCCGGGTACCGCCCCCGGGTCCGAAGAGCTTATTTCGACGCCGTTTATCGCCATAGCCGCGCAAGGCGGCGAATTGAATATAAGCGTTATGGCGCACTTTTCAAAGCGGAAAACCAAATCCCGATCATACCGGCGGCGCTCATGGAAACCACCTGCGGCCCCATGGGGGTCCGGAGATGGAGGAGGGCATTCGGCTCGGCCGCTTTGCCTCCTTCGCCGAGATCGCCGAACATGAAGCCCAGGGCGAACGGCACATCCGCCTGCTCGCTCCCGTTGCCCTTCTGTCGCCCCGCATCATTGCGGCAATCGTCGATTGCACAGCGCCTGCGGATCTCACGGTCACAGATCTTGCGAACGCCCTGCCCTATTCCTGGGCCCAGCAAGAGCGCAGAATTGGGCTCTCGTTGTAACAGCGAGATCAATGCCGGTGCCATTGATCCATCGGGATGCGATGGCTTGAACGCTGTTCGGCATGTCAGCTCCCGTAAATCGTGGGCAGAAGAGTTGTTCAATTAACCGGCGGCCGTCAGACGGTTGCGAGCCGCGATCAGGCCGGCCGCGCGCTCAAGATGTGCCGCCGCTTCTTGACGTTGGGCCTTATACGCCCAACATTTTAGCTTTTGATATTCCGAAGTGATGGAAGGCGGAGCTTGGCACACAGAATCGCTAAGGATTAGGTCCAGTCCACACTTTCCGACATCGAATCCCGGAGGAGGAATTTCATGCGAGCTGCCGTTGTCACTGCGGTGAACGGTCCATGGGAAGTTCAAAACGTTCCGGAGCCCAAGCCGGGTCCGAATCAGGTTCTCGTCAAGATGCACGCGAGCGGTGTTTGTTACACCGATGTTCACGAAACGCTCGGACATCTTCCGGGCGCGTTCCCGCGAATTCTCGGGCACGAACCCGTGGGTGAGATTGTCTCGGTCGGTCCGGGTGTACGGACGAGAAACGTCGGAGACCGCGTCGGCGTTGCGTGGGTCCAGGCAACCTGCGGCCGATGCGAATGGTGCTTGCGCGGGCGCGAACATTTTTGCGCCGACCAGCAAGCCACAGGGATCCAACTTCAGGGCGGACACGCGGAACTCATGCCCATGTACGCCGACGCAACAACTCTGCTGCCCGAGGGCCTGTCGTACGAACAAGCGGCGCCAATTTTCTGCGCCGGCTACACTGTATGGAGCGGCCTCCGTTGGGCGAATCCCAAACCGCACGAGCGTGTCGCTGTCTTGGGTATTGGCGGACTCGGGCATCTCGCGGTTCAATATGCAAAGGCAGCGGGATTCGAGACGATTGCAATCTCCCACTCGCCCGACAAAGACAAAATGATCCGCGAACTTGGCGCAGACGAAATCGTTCGCGACGGCAAAGGGCTCGCCGCGGCGGGAGGCGCAGACATTTTGCTGAGTACGTCAAACTCGACCAAAGCGATGGTCGATAGCGTTCAAGGGTTGCGGCCCGACGGCCGTCTCGTCACGATGGGGGCGGATGCAGAGCCGCTTGCCGTTTCGCTGATGGATCTGATCGGCAAGCGAATCCAGGTGATTGGCAGCACGCAGAACGGCCGGGAATACCTCTATGAAGCGCTGGATTT
>DATBYR010000091.1:0-4166 GCA_036513565.1 Methylocella sp.
AACCGGCGGGGTGATCATGGGCACGCGCAGCGGCGATCTCGATCCAGGTGTTCTGGTCTATCTGATGCGTGAAAAGAAGTTCGATGCGGCCATGCTCGAAGAGCTGGTCGATCACCGTTCCGGCCTCCTGGGAATTTCGGGGGTTGGCAGCGACATGCGGCGTCTGCGTGAAGCCGCGTCAGCGAACGCAGATGCACGACTTGCCATTCAAATGTTCTGCTATTCCGTGCGCAAGCAGGTGGCCGCGATGATCGCCGCGCTTGATGGAGTCGACTTAATCGTCTTCACCGGCGGCATTGGAGAAAATGATGGGGAAGCACGCGCCGCGATCTGCGGCGGCTTGGCCTGGATCGGCGTTAGCCTCGACAAAGCCCGGAACCGGTCCGCGAACAATCCCATCAACGATCCCACATCGCGCTGCTCGGTGCTCGTTCTCGCCTCGCGGGAAGACGAGCAAATAGCCCGCCATACCTGGGCGTTGTTCCCACAGAGTCTTTCCTGATCGCCGGCCATGGCAAATGCTGTTACTCTCTTGCGTCCCGCCTGAACCGCGTCGCCGAGCGGGAAAAGGGCGCTGGCCGGACGAAAGCCATGACCCCTCGCCTTTTCCTACTCCCATTCTCGTACGAGACGTTTTGCCCGCCGACGCGGCGCCTATTTTTGGCCGGAGTAGCCGCGTCCACGCTGGCGCGAGCAAGCGCCGAAGCACGGCCGGTTGTCGTTGGCTCCAAGCTCGATCTCGAAGGCGGACTCCTCGGCCATATGATGCTGCTCGCACTTGCGGAAGCCAAAATCGCGACGGAAAATCGGCTGCGGATCGGCCCAACCTCGATCTTGCGGGCGGCGCTTTTGTCCGGTGCCATCGACCTTTGCCCGGAATATACCGGCAATGCCGCTTTTTTCTTTCATGAAGAAGGCGATCCTGTCTGGAAGGACGCGGCGGCGGGCTACGCGCGTGCGAAAAAACTCGATTATGAAAGAAACCGTCTTGTCTGGCTCACCCCAGCTCCGGCCGACAATAGCTGGGTGATCGCGATCCCCGAATCGCTGGCGCGGATACAAAATCTGCGGACCATGGTGGATTTCGCCCGCTTTGTGCGGGACGGCAATAATGTCAAACTTGCCGCTTCGGCGGAATTCGTGGAGAGTGCCGCTGGCCTTCCCGCCTTCGAGGCGGTCTATGCCTTCCGGCTTGCCGCCCGCCAGCTCCTCGTTCTTTCTGGCGGCGAAACCTCGGCCACCATGAAAGCGGCGGCGGACGGCATTTCTGGTGTCAATGCTGCAATGGCATACGCGACAGATGGCGCGCTCAAGGCCCTCGACCTTCATGCTCTCGAAGATACCCGCCGTGCCGAGCCGGTCTATGCGCCAGCCCCCGTGGTACGGGAAGCAGCCCTCGCGAGCTATCCGCAAATTGGCGATGTTCTCGCCCCCGTTTTCGCGCAACTCGATCTTGCGAAGCTGCGCGCATTGAACGAAAAAGTCGCGGTCGAAGGCGATGATCCAGGCGTCGTGGCAAGGGAATTTTTCCGCGCGCAAGGGCTCTCTCGATAAGCATTTCTCGTCCCGGTTTCTGGTTCGAACGCGGAATGGCTGACATGCCGAAAGTCCATGACCGCGTCCTTCTTGCGCTCTTTGGCCTTGGCCTTGCCGTGGTTTTTTTCGGCGGCTTTTTGAATCATGCACCCAACCGGCTCGCGACGGGCGTTGCCTACCCCCTGTCTCAAGCCCCTGCCCTGGAGGCCGCGGCGGCAATGACTGGGCTTTGCGGACTGGCGCTTCTGAGTGTTTCCCGGGGCCAAAAACTCCGGTCCTATGCGACGATCCTAGCCGCGGCATTGATTCTTTGGGGGAGCCTCGCGGGCGCTGGTCACTTCGCGGCGATTCTGGTGCAAGCAGGACCGCCCGCCGCGCGCGCTTCGCTTGGTCCCGCCTTCTGGACCATGGCAAGCGTCGCGATCCTGGCGATCGTCGATGCCGTGCAAAGAGGAAACTTTAGTTTTCCCGCCCGCGCCTGCGTTGGGGCAGCGTTTTGCGCGGGCTTCTTCCTGATGGCCGTGGCGGGCGATTTCGATAGCCTTTCGCTCGCCAGGGAATTTTGGAATAACCGGGGCATTTTCGTGACCGAGCTCTTGCATCATCTCGGGCTAGTCTGCGCGGCGATTTTTTTCGCCCTGATGATTGGGGTGCCGTTGACCGTGCTCGTTTTGCGCATGAAGAGGGCGGCGGGTTTTGTCTTTGCGAGCCTTGGCATATTGCAAACGATTCCCTCGATCGCGCTGTTTGGCGTCTTGATCGCGCCGATGTCTCGATTGAGCGAGCTGTTGCCTCTCTTGCGCGACCTCGGGATCAATGGAACCGGTCCGGCGCCGGCCGTCTTAGCCTTGACGCTCTATTCGTTGCTGCCCCTCGTCCGCGGCTTTTACATAGGGTTCAGCGAAGTCGCCATGGAGGTCAAGGAGGCGGCGGCTGCCATCGGCTTTGGCTGGCGCCGGTTATTCATCGAAGTCGAATTGCCGCTCGCCTTGCCCGCGCTTGTTTCCGGGTTGCGCGTCGTGACGATCCAGGCCATCGGCTTGGCGAGCGTCGCCGCCCTGATCGGCGCCGGAGGGCTTGGCACATTCATCTTTCAAGGCATTGGACAATATGCCCTCGATCTTGTCCTGGTAGGAGCTATTCCGGTCATCCTGCTGGCGCTCTTGGCGAACTTTATATTTGAAGTGCTGCTTGGTCTCGCGCGGAGAAACCTGTGATCGAGCTGTGCAATGTCTCAAAGAACTTCGCCGCCACTCCGGCGGTCTCCGATTTTTCGCTGAAGATCGAGAGCGGCGCTTTTTTCGTCCTTATCGGCCCGTCTGGCTGCGGCAAATCGACGGTGCTGCGCATGATCAATGCGATGATTATCCCCGACCAAGGACACATCGAAGTCGACGACCAAGACATTCGCGACACGGAACCGGAAAGGCTCCGGCGCGGCATCGGCTATGTGATCCAGTCGGCGGGCCTTTTTCCGCATTGGACGGCGGCCGACAACATTCTTGCGGTGCCCCGCCTCCTCAAATGGAGCCCATCAAAATGCGCGGCGAGGCTCGACGCGCTCGTCGCACTGTTGCAGATCGATCCCACCCTCCTGAAGCGCTACCCAAAGCAATTGTCCGGTGGTCAGCAGCAACGCATCGGCGTTGCCCGCGCGCTCGCCGCGGACCCAGACATCATCTTGATGGACGAGCCATTCGCGGCGCTCGATCCGGTGAGCCGCGTGGCCTTGCAACACGAGATAAGCGGTATTCAAGCGCGGAGCGGCAAGACAATTGTCTTCGTCACGCATGACATGGACGAAGCTTTGCGGCTCGCCACCGGCATGGCGGTGATGAACAACGGCCGCCTCATCCAGGCGGGCGCCCCGGCTTCGATTCTTCTTGCGCCGGCGGATGATTTCGTGCGCGATTTTTTGGGCGGCGAAGCCTTGCAGTTACGGCTTCTCGACCTCGTGCCGGTCCGCAAGTTGATGAAACCCGGCAAGACGGGCGCCACCGGGACGATTGCCGCGGAGGCCAGCCTCAAAACTGCCTTGAACTTGATGCTGGCGTCCCGCCGTTCCTCTCTTTGCGTCGAGGACGAGCGCGGGGTGAGGCTCGGCGAAATCCACCTAAGCGACATTATCGCGAGGCGCGATGCGAGCTAATCGCGGATGGTCACTCACCTTGATCCGCTGGGGGCGCCGGCCGGGGCTGTGGATTACGCTTTTGTTGGTCTCCGCCATCTTCCTGATGCCAGCCGCCGGGCCGCTCATGCGCGCGATTTTCCCGGGCGATCCGCGTCCGGTCTACACACGCGCGAGCTTTTTCGAACTCACGTTGGCCCACGCGGAGCTTGTCACGCTCTCGAGCCTCGCGGCCGCCGCGATCGGGACCGGCCTAGGGATTTTCGTCACCCGCGAAAGCGGACGCGAATTTGCCGCGATGGTCAGCGCGATAGCCGCCATCGGGCAGACGTTTCCGCCGGTCGCGGTGCTCGCGCTCACCATCCCAGTGCTGGGCTATGGCGCGGCCCCAGCCGTCGCGGCCCTTTGCCTCTATGCTATTTTTCCGGTCATCGAGGCGACGGTGACGGGCCTTTACGCCATACCCGCCGCCGTCCGCGACGCGGCGATGGGAATGGGCTTC
>DATBYR010000092.1:0-25519 GCA_036513565.1 Methylocella sp.
GATGATCCCGAGCGCAATGTCCTTGGCGCTCACCCCATCGCCGAGCGCGCCGTCGACGGTGACACGCATGTTCTTGGCCTTGGCCTGGATCAAGGTCTGGGTGGCGAGAACATGCTCGACCTCGGACGTGCCGATGCCATGCGCGAGCGCGCCGAAGGCGCCATGCGTCGAAGCATGGCTATCGCCGCAGACGATTGTCGCGCCGGGCAGAGTAAAACCTTGTTCGGGGCCGATGATATGGACGATGCCCTGGCGAAGATCGCGCTCATTAAAATATTCGATGCCGAATTCCCGCGCGTTCGCGGCGAGTTCCTCGACCTGAATCCGGCTTTCGGGATCGTCGATGCCGTGCGAGCGATCGGTTGTCGGAACATTGTGATCGACGACCGCGAGCGTCTTTTGCGGCGCTCGGACGCGCCGCCCGGTCAGCCGCAACCCCTCGAAGGCCTGCGGGCTCGTTACCTCGTGGACCAAATGACGGTCGATGTAAATCAAGCTCACGCCATCGGCTTCGGCGTGGACTAGATGGTCGTCCCAGATTTTATCGTAAAGCGTGCGAGGCTTGGCCATTAACGTTTCCTGGCGCCGGAAGCGGCTCTTGCAATAAAACCAATTAGAGTGGCAGTTCTTACTCGCAAGATCCGGCCAGGGGAAGTACTCTCGCGACATCGACGATTTTTCACGCGGAGGAACCGATGCGCCCGCCGGTTGCGCCCTATCTGACCGTTTCCCCGGCGATGGCGGCGATCGCCTTCTACACCGCGGTTTTCGGAGCGCGTCAAAAAGCGATCATGCCCGCGCTCGATGGTCTGCGGATCATGCATTGCGAGCTCGAAATCAACGGCGGCTCGGTCATGCTCGCCGACGCCTTTCCCGAATTCGGCCACACCCGAATGCCGCTTCCGGGCGAGCTTGCGACCGCCTCGGTCAGCTTGGAATATGCCGACGCCAAGACAGTCGACGAAATTTTCGCGAAGGCCACTGGTCTCGGCGCAAAAGTCGAGACGAGCCCTACCAATTCGTTTTGGGGAACCAGGGTCGCGACGTTTCGCGATCCCTTCGGCCATCGCTGGATCTTGAACGCGCCGCTGGCTTGAATCGGCGCAACGCTATTCTATCAACAACGGGCATTCAATGCCCAGATGGAGAGCACCATGTCGGGAGAATGAATCGTCGCGAACTCCCCGTTCGCGTTCAAAGCCATCGGCGGACCCGCGACGAATCACATCCCGTTGCTGGATCGCGATGAAAACTGGCAAGACCCTCCCCACACACGCGGGATCGAAACATTTTCAGCTACTCGGATCGCCATTCAAAAAGCTGTCACGGGTTATCCGCGACGACGAATTTTTGCACGAACGGACCGATGTCCTTCCGCGGCGGCCGCGCCGCTCTGGCACAATTCATTTCGATATGGGCAGGGGTGAACATCGAAGCGAGAACCACGCCATCCGGATTGGCCGCGAAAGCATAATCCAAAATCATTTCACTCGCCATGAACGGAGGACCGTATCCGAGCTGGGAAGCGAGGGCCCCGAGACGGCCGCCGTCGCCAACTAGGAGGTGCGACAAGCGTTCGTGGGCGCCAAACACGCTGTAAGTGACGAAAAAAAGCGAGGCATCACTGGCGAGCGCGCCTTTCAAACCCGTTGCCGTCCGCACGAAAGGATCATCGGGAAGCTGAGCGATTTTATATAGCTCCGAAGCGTGTGCTCCGGCGACGATCGCCTCCGGAGCTCCGGCGATCGCGACGCAACGCACGTAGCCTTTCTCGATCATGCGCCGCAATTCGCGCAAAATGGCTTCGCTGGCGCAATCCCGAGGCCCTGGCTCGTGTAGGGCCAGCACGTCGATGTAATCGGTTCGCAGGCGCCGTAAGCTTTCAACGACCGAGCTTTCGATCTGATCCGCCAGCAACCGGCCACGGCTCCCGGCCGTCCGCGCCTTCGCCATGCCGCCACGCAATCGCGGAAACGCCCGCGCCATTGCCCGCGCCCAAGGCCTTATAAAGCGCATCGCCGGCGAAACGACCGGGCGGGGAATACCGAATTTGGTACAAATTGCCACGCGGTCCCGGCGGCCGGCCAAGAATTTTCCCAATATTCCCTCCGCCTCTCCATCGCCATAGGGAGGCGCGACGTCGTACCAGGTCACGCCGCGCTCGAACGCAATACCGAGCGCCCGCACCCCTTGCGCTTCGGAAACCCGCGATCCAAGCGAGGCACAACCAAAGCCCAAGGCCGAGACTTCGCGGCCAAGGCCAGGACAGACGACAGTTCTCATAGGGCCATCTCCCGCGTTGTCAGGCGGCGACCGCCAGTGCCGGCATTTCGAAGCAAGCACTCAGACCAGCACAATATAGTATTGTGCAAGGTCATGCGCACCACAATTTGCTGGCAAGGCGAGGCGAGCTAATAGCCCGTGGCGATTGGTAAGCAGCCGCCTCCTAGGAGTCCCTCGAATGCCAGCTGTTGCGCCCGGACCCGTTCGATGAGGCTCAATTTCGAAGCGACGGCGTCGCGTATCCTGACCCAATGCTCGCGCTCTGGACCTGCCCCTGCGACTGCGAGGTCAAGCAAGGCATAGGCGATGACGTAGTCCTGCGGAACGCCTTGGCCCTTGTCGTACATTAGCCCAAGCATGTACTGCGCCGCTGGAAACCCCTGTTGACTGGCGCAACGGTACCATCCCGCCGCTACCATAAAATTTTGCGGCACGCCCTTCCCATTGGCGAACATGTAGCCGAGATAGGTTTGCGCCCTTGCGTCGCCGAGCGGGGCGAGATCCGTAAAGATGCGGGCCGCCGTTACGTAATCGTGGGCCGCGAACGCCCGGGTCCCGTTGCGCAACCGGTCCGCGGCGGCGGGGTTCGCGAAAATCGCCACGCAAAAAAGCAGACCGAGCATGGCCCATAAATGCCATCGCCGCGGCTTTCGCGCCTCCCGGCCGCGGACTGACCCGGCAATTTGAGCTTGGCCCTGCGCGACGGTAATGATCCTCATCGCCGTGCTCCCTTAGAATTCGAAAGATATTGCGTTGAGCAGCCAGCAAAACCAAATTGCCGGCGCGAAAAAAAGCCCGAAAGGCAATTTCGCGGCCGCGCATAAAGGACGCCGCAGGACAAGCTGGCTCGCTATGTAAACGATCAGCGCCGTGAGCGCCGCGATTTCAATCGCAACCGGAATGAGCGTCCAGTCGAGCCAGGCGCCGGCGACCGCGGCGAGCTTGACGTCGCCAAGGCCAATTCCATGGCGATGGCGCAGCCGCAAGTAGCTTTCCCGCAGAGCGAAAAATGCAACGGCCAGAACTAGTCCACGCGACGCGGCAACCGCGATGTTTTCCGGCGTGCTTTCCAAACCCTCGTTCGCTGCATTCGTCAAGGCGAGCAGGAAAGCGGCGATGGTCAGCTTGTCGGGAATAATGAAGGAGCGCGCATCGGCGATCGCGATAGCGAGCATGAGAAGTCCAAGGGTGCCTCCAAAGAGGCCTGAACGGCCAGGCGCGGCAACAAGGCTCGCGATCACGATGGCGCAAGCGATGGCGGCGAATGCGGCGTACGTGATTGTCGCTTGCCGCGCTGGTTTCACCGTTCCGCGCCCGACCAAACCCAAGTCAATCTCATCGCCGGCCAGTGCCGTTTTCAATCCGGCGCGGCGAAGCCGGGTCGAGCTCATTGGACCAGCCCATACGGGTAAGGGGTCACGGCACCAGGCGGGCGGACTGTACCGGTTTTGTCCCCGCGTATCTTGGCGCGGAGCTCCTCGGCCACGAAAGACGCATCGACGCTGTCGCGAATGACCTGCGGCCTTATGAAGATAATGAGCTCCGTACGGATGGCGGCATTGTTGTTGTTGTTGGCGAAGGCTTCGCCCAGGATGGGAATTTGATCGAGAACCGGAATTCCGTCCCGTGTCTTGTCATGCTCCTCCTGGACGAGGCCCGCGAGCAAGACCGTCTGGCCGTTCACCACCTGGATCGAGCTCTTGACGTGGCGGTCCGTGAACGACGGCGTAAGATTACCGGTAGCGACGGCTGTGCAATTCTTGCATGCGCTGATCTCCTGGTCGATCTCGAGGTTAACATTGCCGTTGGCGTGGACGTGTGGCCGAAAGCTCAAAATAATGCCCGTATTCTGGTAAGAAATGGAATTGAAGACGGTATTGGAGTTGGCAGTGGCCGAGTTCAATATATTCGCGCTGCCAGTCGTTACCGGCACCGTGTCGCCCACTTGAAGGGCCGCCACCTGATTGTCGAGCACCACGAGCGACGGATTTGCGAGGATCTTTGTGGTGGTATAGTGATTCAAGGCACTGATGATGACATGGGGGGTGAGCTTGGAGCCAATTATAAAATTGAAGCCTGGGGGGTTCGAACCCGCCAGCCCAGTCAAAGGCGAAATGCTCGAAGCCGAGTTGCTCGCAAGGACGCCAGGTTCAGCAGAAAGCGAATTGAGCCTTCCCAAAAAGAACTGAACTCCATAATTAAGAGTGTTGTTGAGTTCCACTTCCGCGACCGTCACATCGACGGCGACTTGCAGGTTCGGCCGGTCGAGTTGATTGAGCGCTCTTTCGATGATGCGGTAGTTTTCCGCGTTGGCGTAGATCACGACCGAGTTGTTCGGGACATCCGCCAGGATCCGCACCCCTGGCAGTAGAGCACGCCCGCCGCCTGGCCCCCCGCCAACCCCGCCACCCAAGCCGCTGGCCCCGGACTCGGGCGACCCCGCGCCTGCCCCCGCACCACCGCCAGAGGATAAAGCTCCAAACGGTCCTTGCGACTGGGTTTGGCCCCCGCCTAGGCCTCCGCCCCCGCCAACACCCCCGCCTCCGCCAAGGCCTCCGCCTCCGCCAAGGCCCCCGCCACCGCCCAGGCCTCTGCCTCCGCCTAGGCCTCCTCCGCCTCCTCCTAAACCTCCGCCTCCTCCTAGGCCTCCGCCCCCACCCAGACCTCCGCCTCCACCCGTGCCTTCCGATGCGGCCAAAGTCGTCGCGCCCCCACCGGGCGCGATCTGACTGAGGGGCGACTCGAGCGTGCTTGCCCCCCCGCCGATGAACAAATCGCTGAGCAGTTTTGCGATCTGGCGGGCATCGCCATAGCGAACCTTATAGACCTTGACGCCGGTGCTCGCCACGGCCGAACTATCGAGGCGGCTGATCCACTTCGCAGCGGCGCGCAGCAATTCGGGCTTGCGCGCCACCACGAGGACGGCGTTCGAGCGGCTGACGGGTTGCAGCTTGACCAAATGTTGACTGAGGCCATCTTCCCCGGAATCCAGGATCTTTTCGAGTTCGGCGATCAAAGGCTCCGGCTGCGTGCTATGGACAGGGAAAATACCGACCGATTGGCCGCGCATCCAATCCTCGTCGAAGCTGAGGATGGTGTCGACGGCCGTCCGGCGCTCAGTTCCGTTGCCGACGATGAGGAGCAGATTGCTCGTTGGGTCGGCCCGGATCGAACCGGGTTTTGCCGCGAAGCTTTCCAAGAGTTTCGTGATCGTTTGCACCGAGACATGCCGCAACGGAACCACCGAGACCCCATAGCCAGGCTCCGAATTGCGCCCCTCCCCCGCGCGATCGACACGCCCACTGCCGACGGCGTCGTCCGCCGGAACGATATGGTAGCCCCCGGCATCGTGCACCAATACCGCATTGCTCGTGTGCAAGGCGCTCTCCAGGACGAATAACACCTCGGATTTCGGAACCGGACGTCCCGAGGAAAGGCTGATGGTTCCTTGCACGCGCGGATCGATCGAATAACCCACCCCGAGAATGTCGCCCAAAATGACTTTCGCCACCGCGCTCACGGGACTATCCTCGAAGTTCAAATTGACGCCGTCGCCAGGGGCCGTGCCCGCGCCAGGGCCAGGGCCGGGGCCAGGGCCAGGCGAGGCCGCCGCCGGGCCCGTAGCTTGCCCGCCCGAACTCCCGTAATATACCTGGGGATTATTCCCCGCCGATCCCGTATCGGCGGTAGCTGAGGATTGCGGAAACCGCGGCTGCAAGTCGGCGGCGCGAATCCGGTCCACTGCGTCCGGCGGCTCATTGGCTCCCACGGGCGGGGGAGTCGTGCAAGCGGCAAGCATCGCGCTCGCGAACAGAAATAGCGCTACCCCCCTCGCTGGGCGGGGGAAACCCCAAACCCGGGCCCGGACCCTTAACGAAAACAGATACATCGATCTCGGTCCGACCGCACACAACAAACAATGCAAGAATTTGGCACCGGGCTGTACCTTAAAGACGGGCTGAGCCTTAAGAAAACCATTCCCTCTGAACTACTTGAACCTAATGGAGGAGAGTTGCTCGAACTTGTAACGGCGAGGAGAAACGGTTGCGTTGTGCAGCGGCGGCGAGCCTCCACGCCTTCATCGAAGGAGCTATATCTCGTGTCCCAGGATAATGTCATCAAAATGGCTTGCCAGGTCAAAGTTTGCGATACGCCCGCCGCCGGCTTGAGGCGGGTTTGTTTTAATACCGGCTTTGTATGTCACAGGTTGTCACATTGGCGGCGATGAGTTTTGGCAACTGACTTTGCCGGCCGGGACTGCCGCCATAAGTCAGACGGCGAAAGATGGCTCCGCGCGCGCCGGAACAGATTCCCGTTGACACCGTCTCGCGGACCCCCCGCATGGTGTTTTAGAATTGAGTCTATTGTCGACCTGCTTGCTTCCTTGTCCGGGCCACTCGCCTTGAATGGCGCGGTGGATCTGAGATCGGCACCCCCATTCAGGGGTCGCGCCGGGCCCGCTACTGTTGCAGTTTATTTTATCTTTACGTAATCCAGAAGAACGGGCAAGGACGTTATTCAACATTCAATATTCTTTATCGCGGCGCATAGAACATTCGTCTGACGCGCTCCGGCAAATAAGATGTTATTGAAACGTCGCTATTTGGGGAAACGACCGGTGACATTGCCTCAAAAGAGATTCGCGGGAGGAATAAATGGAAGACAGGAATGAATCCCGGCGCCTTTTACCATTCAATATCATTATCATTATCGCTGCGATTGCGACTTCATTTGCTGCTCGGGCACAGGCACAAGAGATTTCGGGGTCCTTGAATGGCACCAAGCCCGCCGAAGTCAGGATCGTTTCCACGGAATTCAAATATGCTCCGGCGAAGGTTCGGGTCGCCGCCGGGCGTGCGGTCATGCTGGTTCTCGACAACAGCGGAGCTGAAACGGAGCACGGTCTATTATTGCCGGCCTTCGGTTTTCGCTTGCAAGCAAAGGCCGGCGAGATCGCCCGCAAGAATACCGTGTTCGAGAAGCCCGGAGAATATGAATTCATTTGCGATCTGCCGGGTCATCGCGACTCGGGAATGATGGGCACGCTGATCGTCGGCGCTTTTTGACCGGCCGCTGAGCTTCGTTCGATTGCGGAAGAGGAGGCTAAAAATACACCGGCGGGACGATTCCGCCGGCGCTTTTTCAAAGGGAGTGAACCGATGCTACAAGGCGATATGTTCAAATGCGTTGGCGAGCAGCTTCTGAACTTTATGCGTGCGGCCGCGCTGCCCGCCGCTTTATGCACTGCTTGGTACGCCGCCTGCGCCCAGGCGCAGGAGGCGCAACAACCCGGCCCCCCGGCCGCTTCATCTTCCGTTTCCGTGGCAGACGAGGCTTTGGTTTCCGATCTGCCCGCGAACCTCGAACGGCTGCCCGCGCCCGCGATTGCTCCGCCGATCAACCGCAAGAAACCGGCCGCGGTTCATGTCGAGCTGGAAGCCCGGCCGGTCACCGGGCTCCTCGCCGAGGGAATCGGCTACCACTATTGGACCTATAATGGCACGGTGCCCGGCCCGATGATCCGGGTCAGCCAGGGCGATACCGTCGAGCTCACGTTGCACAACGCGCTGGACAGTCCGGTGAGCCACAGCATCGATTCGCATGGGGTGCTCGGGCCCGGCGGCGGCGGCAAAGTGACCCAGACCCCGCCCGGCGCCACGAGCGTCTTCCAATTCCAGGCGATGCGGCCCGGCGTCTTTATTTATCACTGCGCGACGCCGATGATTCCCTACCACCTTTCGCACGGAATGTACGGTCTCATGGTCGTCGAGCCGCCGGGAGGCTGGCCGAAGGTGGACAAGGAATTCTACGTGATGGAAGGCGATATTTATCTCAAGGGAGATCGAACCCAAAGCGGCGTGCACGAGGCCGCCGTCGACAAAATGGTGAACGAGACACCCGATTTCGTGGTTTTCAACGGGAGCGCCGGGTCGCTTAGCAAAGAGCGCGCGTTGAAAGCCAAGGTCGGCGAGACGGTGCGGATCTTCTTCGGGAATGCCGGCCCCAACGCGGTATCGAGCTTTCACGTCATCGGCGAGATTTTCGACAAGGTCCATCCGGAAGGGGCGACCGAGACCCTAAGCAATGTGCAGTCCACCCTGGTCCCGGCCGGCGGGGCGACGATAGTCGAATTCAAGACGCAGGTTCCGGGGACTTATATTCTCGTCGATCACAGCTTGGGCCGGCTGCAGAAGGGCGCGGCTGGATTTCTCGATGTGGAGGGACCGCCCAATCCAAAGGTGTTCCAGAGCATCCAACAGGTCAGCCAAGACGGCGGCGGTCATTGATCGAGCGGGTGGCCGCGTCCACCCGGGACGGCGCTCGATATTGAAATGAAAAGGTCCCACGCGTCTGCTGGCGGACGCGTGGGAACCGGAGAAATTGGTTCGTTAACACAATTGAAAGTTAAGGCATGATTTACCAGCACCTCAAAACCAAGCCGCCACCGCGACCGCGAGTTTCGGGCAAGCCGCTTCTCGTGTCGAAATAAGGTGCGACTGGCTGTTCTGCCCAATCGCGGCTGAATAGTGGCAATGAAACGGTCGGCGCGCATCCCACAAGTGGGGGTAGACATATTTTTTCGCTGCGGCCGGAAATAGCCTCCGTTGGCTTGGAAACCGCGCGAATTCAAGCCCAAATCCAGCGAAATACACGCCGCGATCCCGGCGTGGGCTGGTGCTCACAATTTATGACGCAGCATTGCGTTTTGTGACCTTGAGGCGGAAAAACCGTGACAGCCGGCGGGCGCCCCGGTCTATTTCTTCCCCGAAGCCGCGTCGGCGGGATTGACCCACCTGCGCAATTTCGTCGTTCGTGAAATCGCAAGGGGATTCCAGTGGAGCGAGATTTGTGATTCGCTTTCCTCGTTGATTCGATGGGTGATTGTGATGGGCAGCCTTATTCTTGGGACCCGCGACAACGTGTCATGGCGGCGATGGATTCGGGGAGCGAGGCGCGGGCGTCGGATGTCCGGGAAGGGCGAATTGCCGATTCAGCCGCAAGGACTTCACCGTTCTCGACGAACTCGGCTATCTGCCCTTCGCTCAGGCGGCGGGCAATTGCTCTATATCGTTAGCCAGCTCTATGAGCGCACCTCGGTGATCGTCACGACCAATCTCGCATTCGACGAACGGCCGAGCGTCTTCGGCGACGCCAAGATGACGACCGCACTCCTCGACAGGCTCACTCATCATTTCGACATTGTCGAAACCGGAGATGAAAACTGGCACTTCAAAAATCGCGCCTGATGCTCAAAAACCCGTCTCACGCCACCGCGCGCGACGTCACCCGCCTTTGGATTGGGGGGTCGCCCTGACGGGTCGTCGATTGCGAAAGTGAAATGAGTTCCAGTTGGCACGCAAACTCGTTATACCATCAAGCCTATCCTCAGGTACACGAGCGATCAATGGCCGATGCAGTCCCGAGGCGATGGCGAACAGGGCTGTAAACTGCGCTTCACCAAAACTTCCAAACATGATCACAGCAACGACCACGGTCCCATACACCGCCAATCGGCGCCGCACTTCTTGAAAATCTTCCCATCCCACGCCAAACTCGGTTCGTGACGAGTCATCGAAAGTGAACGAAACGATGATCGATTCCGATTTCGGGGCGAACGCTCTTGGAGCCGGCGGAGGGAATCGAACGCCACGTCTGCCAATTGGATTTGGCCGCTCTACCATTAAGCTACACCGGCCCAAGATGTGGCTATGCTATCCGGCCGCCTTGCGAACGACAACCAAAACTTTTCCGGCCCAGCAATTTTTGAGCCCGGTATTTAGCGAGGATGTTCGTGCCAAGCAGATTTATTCGTTAGGCGGAATCGAATTCCCTATGGTTGCCGGCGTCTTATAACGTCATCTGAAAATGAGGGGACTCTTGAGAAGATACTTGTGAATATGTTCATCGAGTGTCTGTAAATGTCCCTTTGCCAACTGCTGCATCGGCGATGTTTTCTTGCGCCAATTTTACTTTTAGCTTAGGACGGCTGGCCTTTGCGGTTGGTTCGCCAATGTGATCGAACCCTGCCAATTGCATAATCCTTCGTGCAGCCTTTTGAAGCCACCAAGTCCGAATCTTGATCAGATGATTAATGAGTTTTGGTGGCAGTAGTGCCCGCCACCCCCTATGCGCTCCCAGTTTCAAGGCGATCCTGCCTCGCAACGATAAAGGAACGTAGTAACGCAAAACTTCCATCTGTTCAAATCCGAGGCGCCGCTTGAATTCCGCGAGACTGCTGTCGGTTTTTCGTCCGTAGGTGAATCTCCCGTAGATCAAGTACTTCAGTCCCCTTTGATGGCAGATCTCCGCTGCCTTAGCAATCAGGGCGATCATCGGACGCTTGTCCTGATGCGCGTTTAGACAGAGAATTTGCATGATTCGCGCAGCATTGTCCACGTAAACGAATTTCATAAAACCGACCAGCTGGCCGGAATAGTAGGCACCGAGAAATTCGCAGCGGTCGAGGTAAGTACCGTTCTCTCGCTTGACTGTATCAAGATCCTTTCCGTAATGCCAGAACTTCCGGCCTTGACGAACCGGTGCCTCATCGTAGATTGCCTTGATGCCTGCGGCAAAGTCATTATCGAGAGCCGCCGATCGGATCTCAATTCCCTTCTTCGCTGCCCGCCGCGTGTTCTTGCGCGCCTCCTGGGGAAGCCCCTCCCACCAAGCCTTGTAGTCGTCAGTTCGGATCACCGCCGCATTGTCAATTTCGAATTGACCGTCTCCATCGACGGGCGTGGCATCGATCGGCCCTGAAAAGGCAAAGATGTCGGCAGGCAGGCCACTTGCCCGCAAAGCTTTGACGAACTGTGTCGGGTCAGCGACCGGTTCACCCTCGAGCCATTCCTCGTCCTTCAGCGTCGCAATGCGCAACCACCGGCCAACCGCGACCACTTCCCGACCCCCGATCCTGCACATTGGGACTAGGAACGACCTTCCTTGGACTCTGAATTCTGATTTCTCGACGCTCACTTCGTCTCCGTGGCCACTCTTAGACCTTTCCAATTGGGTTCCGTAGCGTTTGCCAAACATGCTCCAGGTCGTCAAGCCAATCGAAGCAAGCGCTTCAGGGGCGTCAACTGCTGCTTGCGACGAAATGCCATCAACTCAGCCGATACCGGTCTGTGCGTGCGAGTGATGCTGGCCCACATGTAGCCGGCCATGAAGTAGAGGCCCCGATTACGCCAGGTGTTGAACGCATCTGGAAGATACCGCGCATCAGTTCCCATGCCGGATACCCCCCGACGTAATAGGCTCCGATCTTGCGGTGATGGTAGCAGACTATTTCAACAAAAGGTGCGTGTCTACCAGCCCTTCATCCTTGCAGCGGTCACGGCGATCCAGTCGATCGCGTCTCCCTTGATTGGGACATAGCCCCCGACAGCCTCGAAGCACTCGCGACGGAAAATCTGACAGGCACCGGACACGACGCCTCTCTGCGGGGAAGCGCCCCGCGTCCCGCCGCTAGTCTCGCCTTGCGTGCCGCCGGCTTCGCCTTAGCGCCGAATGTGCGCCAACTCGCCGACGGCTGATCCCACTTCACCCCGCCAATTACCAGTGCCAAGCCGATTTTCCGGCGCGGATGTGCGCGCTATCTATAGGTTGCACTTTCGAGTTGTAGAAGATCAGCTTGAATCCGATTTCGGGCTGAACTTGTCCTGGAGGTCAGTAATGTTCTAACGTTTCTGACAAACAAAAACCTTTTCACCACGAACAAGCCCGTAGCGCATGGCCTCTTCTGCCCCCGCTGTTATTTCGTCAAATAAAAAGCCCCCACTCCCGAGTCGATCTCTGAAATCTTTGCCGTAAAAACGTACTTGGTCAGACTGCCCAAAATGCAGTTCCCTTAAAGCGGGATCCTTGATCGCTTCATTCTCGTAGCTATGATCCCATCCTTCAATAATAGGCACCGATACGACGAAAACACCATTATCTTTCAAAACTCTTTTTATCTCCATCATAGCTGCTGCATCATTGATATGTTCTAAAACATGATTACGTATTACGGTGCCTATGCTTTTGTCAGGCAGATCGACTTTCTCTATGTTTAATTTCAAATCTGCACTCGAAAACAAGTCTGCTGTCTTATACTCTTTGTACATCCCACGGAGTTTTTTCTCTAAGACCTTTTCAGGCGCGAAATGCAATATGGGCTCACTTAGTTTGCGATCATATTTGCTCAACCAAAGCCAAAAGAGCCTATGCCGCTCTAGTGACAAACATCGCGGACACTGCGCATCTAATCTGGGCGGCCTTCCAAAAAACCAAAAAATCCAGTGTAGCCGCAAATAGGACAGTTTCGTTTGTGAAGCGGCCTAACACTGAGAACGGCCTTAGGCAACTTAATAACTTTGGCTGGGACAAGCCGCTTTATTAAACTTCTCACGGACACGTGGAAACTCCATGTTAACGACCGTTCTGAACCGATCAGGCCCTATTGACTCACTCGTAAGGCCGCCCAAGCTTGCACTGTGCTGGTGGTATGGATAGCTCTGTGTTGTTGGCGTTGGTTTGAAATTATTGGCTTCCTTTGCTTCTCCGGGGGCCAAGAGTAAATCTGCTGCGGCTTCTGGTCAAATGCGGGTTGGCCGCTCCGCTCTGACTCTTGCCGGCGTTCTGCGTCCATTGCGCGCAGTGAGCCATGTCCGGTCATCGACAGCTATCGTCGAAAGGTCGAAAAAGCCCGTGGTGCCGGACGGCCCGCGCCGTGCGCCACAATGAAATCGTCATCCTGATTGTCGCTCCACGCTGAAATGGACCCGGTTTTGGGGACCAGGGGCTAAGTTGGAGATCGGCCGCTTCGTTTGATAGACGGAGCGGATGATGACGAAGAAGACGCGGCCTTGAAGGCGAAGATCGCTTTGGAGGCGGTTCGGGAGCAGGCGACGGGGGCTGATTTGGCCCGGCGCTACGAGCTTCACCCGAACCAGATTTACGCTTGGAAGAAGCAGCTTCGGGAGAACGCGGCGCGGGTGTTCGGCCATCTTGCGCGGGAAAATGAGTGGATATTACTGCCATCAGGCATCGCCGAACTGGAGAGCTTTGTCGGAGATCGGGAGTACCTATACTAGAAGATCCCGATGGTCGGGCCTATGTGTTAATGCCGGCCATTCGATTCACAGTATCTGAGACGGATATTTGCTGGCGCGTTCCGCAAGGAATTGTCGCCAGCGGGTCTCGCCGAAGGTTTCCTCGATGTAGACGGCGATGTCTTCGACTTCCTGGCCGAAGGAAGGCGCAAAGACAAATGCCTCATGCCTTGCCGGTGCGCGCCTTAGCGACACGGTTCGCGACGCGCCGGTTCATCTTCTCGAAATAATCCGGGGTGACGGCGACGCCCTTGCCATCGCGAAGTTTCTGGCGCGCTTTCTCGATCTTAGCGCCTCCCTCGGGGTCTGCGGCATAGTCGAGCATCCCGCGTGGCGCATCGTCCATGGGCACGATGGGCGGAAGGTAGGCCTGATGTCTCGTCGGTGTTTTCATAGCGCAAGGATACATGGCTGGCGCGGGCGCGCCAATGTCCTGGCCCTTGTGTGATCGGCATAGAAAAGAGCGCCGGGATGCCTCGCCGGCTTGTGAGCGTTGCCTTAGCCATTCAGCCTCGGGGGCTACTGCCATCTTTGACCCGCAATATTTGCGGATCATGGGCAAAGGTCAATGCCGAGATTGAAAAGTGCGACCTCGTGTGCTCTAAATTACCCCCCGCATACGCACTTTCAAACGGCTTCCTGCCAAAAACCTGCCAACGGTACATTAAAAAATCTGCTAAGTGCATGATTTCGCGGGCGTAGTTCAATGGCAGAACGGCAGCTTCCCAAGCTGCATACGAGGGTTCGATTCCCTTCGCCCGCTCCACTACATATCTGATTTTTGCTTCCTGATTTAGCACGATTCTAGCACGCCACGCGATGACCCCAGATAGGCGTTATTTCGTTGGCGGCGGCGGCTTGGGCATTAACATTTATTCCCTCGCGCAGTTCATCAGTGGCACGCGTAACGATGCAATCGCCTTCCCGCAATGCGCCAAATAGTTCCACCGCATCGCCTGACGCGTTGCCGCGTTTGACCTCCACCCATTCAATGATCCCACCCCTGACGCGGATCATGAAGGTTTTCTCGGTGGTCGTCGCCACTGCTTCGACGGGTACTGTAAACCGCCGCCTACGCGCGTTACCGGCCAGATGATATCGGCATACATGCCATCGGCGGCGGAGCGGATACGCCCGGCAAGGAGGCCAACATCAGGCGCACCTTGAACAGCGCCAAATCTTGTATCTCGCCCAGCGGACGTGTTTCGCTCGAAAAGACCAGATTGCCGAACGGCACGCTGCCCGCGTCGAAACGCACCACGGAAGGCGCGACCATGCCGGGCGGCATGAAGACTCGCGCGCGGTTGACCCTGCGCTACCGTTTCCGCCACTGCCTGGCTCATATTGGTGCCGGAATAAAACACCTGCTTGACCAGCGATACGCCCTCTATCGAGCGCGATTCCACTTCCTTGATGCCGGTGATGTAGAGAAAATGATATTCGTAATAGGAACTGATGAAGCCCCTCCATCTGCGAGGGATCAAGGCCGCCGTAGGGCTGCGCCACATACACCACCGGAATTCCCAGCACCGGGAAAATGTCGATGGGCATCTTGCGAGACAAGCGCCAGCACCATCACCAGAATGGTGATTGGTCGCCTGAGCGCCCGCGGTGACCAGCCACATCAGGCTTTCCCTCCGGCTGCAAGCGCCGCATGCAATCCGTCGAAGAACCAGATTCCGCGTTGTTCCGGCGTCCTTCCCATCGGTATCAATAGCGCACCCGCACATAGTCGCCGGGCGCGTCGCAGACCGGCGGCAGATCCCCATCGCCCGGCAGGCGCGCCGGCACTTGCTTGCGCGATTGGCGCTTGATCCACTTGATCCAATCGACCCACCAGCTGCCTTTGTGTTTGGTTGCGGCTGCGAACCAATCCTCGAACTCGCCGGCCGGTGCTTTGCCCCGCCAATACTGATATTTCGGCTTGCCGGCCGGATTGATAACTCCCGCTATGTGGCCGGAACCGGCGAGCACGTAACGGACCTTGCCGCCAAGGATCTTGGCTCCGATGAAGACGGATTTCGCCGGGGCGATATGATCCTCGCGCGTCGCCAGATGGTAGACGGGCATCGTGACTTTCGAAAGATCGAGGGTCTTGCCGCCGAACTTCGCCTTGCGCTTCGAGAGCCTGTTTTCGAGATAGCAGTGGCGCAAATACTCAAGATGGTTGGCTGCGGTCATCCTTGTCGAATCCGAGTTCCATGCCAAAAGGTCGAAAGCTGGCGGCGGCTTGCCCTTCATGTAATTATTGACCACAAAGGACCAGATGAGATCCTCCGGCCGGAGCATGTTGAAGGCCGAAGCCATCGCCGACGCATCGAGATAGCCGGTCGCCGCCATTTTTTTCTTGAGCACGCGCAAGCTCTCCTCGTCGACAAAGATCTTTAGATCGCCGGCTTGGCTGAAATCGGTCTGGGTTGTGAAGAATGATGCGCTCGCGATCCGTCTATCGCCGGTCTCCGCCATATAGGCGAGCGTCATGGCCAGCAGGGTCCCGCCAATACAATAACCAATCGCGGTCACCTCGGATTCGCCGGTTGCTTTTTCAATTGCATCTAGTCCGGCGAAAATGCCTTCCCGCATATAGGCTTCGAATCCCTTGTCGCGATGGCGCGTGTCGGGATTAACCCACGATATCATGAAGACGGTGAGGCCTTGCGACACCGCGAAGCGCACGAAACTTTTTTCGGGGTTGAAATCGAGAATATAGAATTTGTTGATCCAGGGAGGAACGATCAGCAAAGGCCTCTTGAAAACCGCATCGGTCGCAGGCGCATATTGAATGAGTTCCATGAGATCGTTACGAAAGATGACCTTTCCTGGGGTCGTCGCGATATTGACACCGAGTTCGAACTTCGAGGAGTCGCATTGGCTGATTTTGAGCGTGCCTTTGCCGGCCTCCATGTCCTGCGCCAGCAGCGCGGCGCCACGGGCGAGATTGTCGCCGCTCGACGCCCAGGTTTCCTTGAGGAGCTCGGGATTGGTGGCGAGGAAATTCGATGGCGAAAGGGCGCTCGATATCTGCCGCAGGTAGAATTTTGCCTTGTCGCGAACGTGCGGATCGACATCGTTCGCGCGCAGGACAAGATCCTCGGCCCAATGCGAGACGATGGCGTACGCCTGCCGCAGGAAATCGAAGAACGGGCTCTCTCGCCATTCCGGCGCGGCGAACCTCTTGTCCGAAGGGTCATAGGGCACGAACGGCTTTTCGAATTCGCCGGACATACGCCGCAAACTATGCGCCCAAAGGCCGAGGAGCTTTACCGTCAAAGAGGATTGCGCTTCGAGGGTGCGGGCGGGGTCGCTCAACCAATGTTCGGCAATGCGGCTGATCGAACGAAGCGCGTCGGCAATTCCGTTTGCCACATTGCTTTTGGCGTCGTTGCTTTCCGACGGCTTGAAATAGGCGGCGAGCGTTCTGCCGCCCTGTTCCACGAGCCGCGCCAAATTATAAGACAAGCGTTCAAAGTCGGGCGCGCCCTCCATGTCATGCGAAGCTTTCCGCGCCGCCGGGGCGGCAGCGGCCACCGCACGGATGCCGCCGGCCAAGCGCGGCGCCGGGGCTTTGCGATTAGGGCTGGTGGCCGCGTCAGCCGCAACGATTGGCGCAACCCGCTTGGACGTGGCGGGTTTTGGCGATGCGCATGTTTTAATTTCAGCCTTTTGCGG
Source organism: Methylocella sp. (assembly GCA_036513565.1). GTDB lineage: Bacteria > Pseudomonadota > Alphaproteobacteria > Rhizobiales > Beijerinckiaceae > Methylocapsa. Next base: position 17,046 of record DATBYR010000092.1, read on the forward strand.
GGTGAGTTGGCGCTCGATCCGCCCGGCCTTCAAGCGCTTGATTTTTCTCGCGCGCATTCGATTTTCCACGCTTTCGTGCGGCTCAAAAAGCCGGTTCTGGAATCGCAAGATCCGCGAAGCGTTTCGTCGCGGTTCCGACACAATAAGCTTGGATTGTGCCGATAGGCAACCAAACAAAGTTCCAGTGCTGGCACGCTGAAATGAAACGAAAACGGCTCCTCCACCTTTACGCGCAGCCTGTGACGCTGGTGGCGCTCGCCGCGATTTGTGTTGGCCCAGGCCCTCTTGTTCATGCGCAAGAGGCAAAGCCGAGCGGCTCGCCGCTGGACACCTTGATACACACGAAAATTTGGGCCGACGTCCCGGAAGCAAAGGATTTCGTGCGCGAGACGCGGCCGCCGCCGGACAGCCTCCCCTATCAGCCGGTCACAGGAACCGATCCCGAACGGCCGAAGCTCAGAAGCAAGGCGGAGCTCGAGGCCCTTGAGAACGAACTTGAGCGCGCAGGCTCACGCAACGATAGGAAGGCTGGAAAACGCGCGGGCATCAAAAAGCCGGCTCCCGCCACCAAAACAGTCAAGCACGAGTAGAGTCGCGCGGACCGAGGCCGCGCGTTTGGTCGCCGCGTCCTTGACGTTGCTAGCGCGCGTGTTCAAGCGATCAGCTCCGCCAGATTCTGAAAGACCACGTCGGTTTGCCTCGCCGGAACTTGCCGCCGCAAGCCAAGCAACGGGGCTTTGGCGAAATTGGCGAGCGTCGCCAATGTCGCGTCGAGCTCCACCGGGGCATCCTCGCTCTCGCTGACGACAATGGCGCGCAGATCGAGCGCGTGTCGCAAAATCACGTCCTGCGCGGAAAGGACATGGCTCAGCGTCCCAAGATAACTGCCAGCGACGAGGATCAAAGGCAGGTTGAGCAAACGCATCAAATCCAGCACCGTGTGGCGCGCGTCGAGCGGGACCATGATGCCACCGATGCCTTCGATCAGCAGGGCGCCATCGTTTCCGGCGATTGCCGCGCGGCAGAAATCGACGACCGCTTGCAAATCGATTGCTTTATTCTCGGCCCGTGCCGCCATGTCCGGGGAAAGCGGTGCACGAAAACGCCACGGCGAGACACGTTCAAGTTCCTCCGGTTTGACTTCGCGGCGCAGCGCATCGAGGAGTATAGCCGGATCGCTGCCGGACGGCGCGGCTAGATCGAAGCCGGTCACGAGAGGTTTCAACGCGGCGACTGGTTGGCCGAGCCCGCGGAAATAACGGATGAGGCCCGCGCACACAAAAGTCTTGCCAACATCGGTCCCGGTGCCGGTTATGAAGACCGCGGACACGTCGACGTTTCCTGGCGCGCGGGCGCAAATGCGACGAGAGTCCGCACGGCATCGGCGAGGCGGGCGATCTCTTCGTCGGGATGCAGGGCAGTGAAGGCGAAGCGCAGCCGCGCGGTGCCAACCGGGACCGTCGGCGGACGGATCGGCGTCACGAGGAAACCTTCCGCCGCCAATTTATTCGATGCTTGCACTGCCGCCTCCGGCTCGCCAAGGACGAGCGGGACAATCGGGCTTTGCGCCTCGGGAAGGCCAAGACGAGAGGTGAACGCCCGCGCCTTGGCGAGAGGTTTTGCGGTGAGTTCTGGCTCGCTTTCGATGATCGTCAAGGCGGCGATCGCCGCCGCCGCCATGGCTGGAGGCAAGGCGGTCGAATAAATCAGAGTCCGCGCGCGGGTTTTCATCAAATCGATCACGGCTCGCGAAGCGCATAAATATCCGCCATAGCCGCCGATCGCCTTGGACAAGGTCCCCATTTGCAATGGGACCAGCGTTCCGCCGCCAGCCGCGAATGCCGAGCCGCGGCCGTTGCCGATCACGCCGAGGCCATGCGCGTCGTCGGTCATCAGCCAAGTATCGAAGGCGGCGCAGAGGGCCGCGAGTTCCGGCAAGGGCGCAAGATCGCCGTCCATGGAAAACACCCCGTCGGTGACGAGCAGCGCGTGGCGCGCGCGGGAGCGGTTTTCACTGAGCAACGCTTGTGCATGAACAACGTCGTTATGCCGAAACACCAGCGTCTTCGCGCGCGACAAGTTTGTCCCCGCCCAGAGGCAGGCGTGCGCGAGTTCGTCGATCAAAACCAGATCCAGCGCGCCCGCGAGCGCCGGGACGATGCCGGCATTGGCGAGGTAGCCGGAACCGAAAACGCAGGCGGCATCGGTTCCCTTGAGCCGCGCGAGCCTCTCCTCCAGCTCGCGAAATAAAGGATGATTGCCGGTGACGAGGCGCGAGGCGCCGGCGCCCACGCCATATTGCAGGGTCGCGGCCACGGCAGCGCTCTTCAGCGCCGGATGGTGCGTAAGGTTCAGATAATCGTTGCAGGAGAAGGACAGCAAGCGGCGGCCCTCGCGCTCGACCCATGGGCCATCCTCGCGAAAACTCTCGGCAAGCGTGCGCCGCAAAGAGGCGCGATCGAGCTCCGCCAATTTGCGAACCGCGAAATCATCCAAGGATTGCATCGGCATCGTGGCTCTCATTGGCGCGGGTAAGGAGCGTTCGGCGGAGCGAGCGGCGCGGCCCGCACATCGGCGACTTATAAGCAGACAAACACAGCCGCAACGCCCTTCTCGCAACATGCGTCCGGCTCGTGCTACACCTGTGGCATGACCCCGCATGAGTTCATCCGGAAATGGAAGCCCGTCGCGCTCACCGAGCGGCAGACGGCGCAAGAGCATTTCATCGATCTTTGCCGCCTCGTCAACCATCCGACCCCGATAGAGGACGATCCTTCGGGCGAGCGCTATTGTTTCGAGAAAGGCGCGCTCAAATCCTCCGGCAAGCCCGGCTTCGCCGATGTCTGGAAAAAGGGCTACTTCGCCTTCGAGTACAAGAAGAAATGGAAAAACCTCGGCGAAGCATTGAAACAGCTCTCGCAATATGCCTGGAACCTCGAACACCCGCCGTTGAACGTGGTCTGCAACACCAACGCGATCAGGATCGTGACCACCTGGACGAACACGCTATCGAAAACCTTCGATCTCACTTTGGACGATCTCGCCGACCCGGAAAAATTCGCGATCCTGCACGCGGTCTTCCACGATCCGGAAAAACTGCGCGGGCACATGACCCGCGAAATGCTCACCAAGGAGGCGGCCGATAAATTTTCGGGTTTGGCGGCGCGGCTTCAATCGCGCGGCCATCCGCCGGAGGCCGTGGCGCATTTCATCATGCAGCTCGTCTTCTGCTTTTTCGCGGAGGACGTGAAGCTTCTACCCGAGGGATTTTTTCGCAAGGCCCTCAAGCAGTTGAACATCGGCAACCGGCACGAACATGCCAAAGCCATGCTCGACGACATGTTTTGCGCGATGGCAACGAAGGGCGGACGAGTAGGTAATGAGTTCATTGCATATTCAACGGCGGTCTCTTCGACGGCCAGCCCGCATTGCCGCTCGACGAAGGGGATTTGGGGTTGCTCGTCGCGGTCGGCTCGATGCAATGGGCTGAGATCGATCCGTCCATCTTCGGCACTTTGTTCGAGCGTTTTCTCGATCCGGCCAAGCGGGCGCAAATCGGCGCGCACTACACCGACGCCAAGAAGATTCTTCAGATCGTCGATCCCGTCGTCATGCGCCCGCTCGCGGCGGAATGGGCGGAGGCGAAGGAGCGGATCGAAAAGCTTGTCTCGCTCGCGCAGGAACGCGGTCCGCGGGCGAAGGAGTGGGCCAAGGCCGAAGAAGAGCGCGGGCGTTTTGTCGAAAGGCTCGCGTCGTTACGCATTCTCGACCCGGCCTGCGGCTCGGGCAATTTTCTCTACATGGCACTCCAGCGCGTGAAGGACCTCGAATTCCGCGTCAACAATGAATGCGAGAAGCTCGGCCTCAAGGCGCTGGCCCCCCGCGCCGGCCCGGAAATCCTCCACGGCATCGAGATCAACCGGCTCGCCGCCGAGATCGCCCGCACCACGATCTGGATCGGCGACATCCAATGGGGCTTGAAACACGCGCTCTATACACGGCCGGAGCCGGTGCTGCGCAAGCTCGATCAGATCGAATGCCGCGACGCGGTGCTGGAACAGCGCCCGGATGGAAGTTTTGGCGAAGCACAGTGGCCGACAGTCGATTTCATCATCGGCAATCCGCCGTTTTTGGGCGGAAAGGTTATGCGCCAGGGGCGAAGATCGAAGTCGGGCGAAGCCGCAGGACTCGGCGACGAATATGTCAATGCTCTCTTCACGGTTTACGAGGGCCGCGTCGCTGCCGAAGCGGATTTCGTCTGCTATTGGTTCGCCAAGGCCTGGGAAGCGATGCAAGCTCAGCGCGCGAGCCGCGCGGGCCTCGTCGCGACCAATTCCATTCGCGGCGGCGCCAACCGGCGCGTGCTCGATTCCATCGCGGGAGAGGGAAGGATCTTCGAGGCTTGGAGCGACGAGCCATGGATCATCGAGGGCGCCGCCGTACGCGTGTCACTCGTCGGTTTCGGAAATGATGGGGAGAAGCATCTCGACGGACAATCAGTGCAATGTATTAATGCCGATTTGACTGGTGTCATTGGCGACATCACCCAAGCAAAGCAGCTCGCGGAAAACGGCGGAGTCGCCTTCATGGGCGATACGAAAGGTGGCGCTTTCGATGTGCCGGGGGACTTGGCTCGGGCATGGCTCCGGGCGCCCATCAATCCGAATGGACGACCCAATCGCGACGTTCTGAATCCTTGGGTTAATGGCCTCGATTTGACGCGCCGCCCACGGGATATGTGGATCGTCGATTTCGGCTGGACGATAAGTGAAAAGGAAGCGGCTTTTTATGAAGGCCCTTTCGCCTTTATTTTTGAGAATGTGAAACCTGAGCGAGAGAAGAATCGCCGCGACACGTATCGCCTCAATTGGTGGCGGCACATGGAGCCGCGCCCAGCTATGTGGGAGGCCATTCGCCCTTCCCTGGTCCGGTATATTGTAACGCCCAGGGTATCCAAACACCGGCTCTTCGTTTGGGTGTCGTGCACTGTTTGCCCGGACTCCGCAACGATCGCCATCGCCCGCGACGACGATACGACCTTCGGCATTCTCCATTCGCGCTTCCACGAGGCCTGGTCGCTGCGGCTCGGCACCTCGCTTGAAGATCGCCCGCGCTATACGCCGACCACCACCTTCGAAACCTTCCCGTTTCCCGAAGGGTTGACGCCGAACATCCCGGCCGCCGACTATGCCACCGATCCCCGCGCGATCCGCATCGCAACAGCGGCGAAAAAATTCGACGACCTTCGCCGCAATTGGCTCAATCCGCCGGACCTCATTCGCATCGAGCCGGAAGTCGCGCCGGGCTACCCCGACCGCATTCTGCCGAAGGACGCGGACGCCGCCAAAAAACTCAAGGAGCGCACGCTCACAAATCTCTATAATCAGCGCCCGCAATGGCTCGCCGATGCGCACGAAGCGCTCGACCGCGCGGTCGCCGCCGCCCATGGCTGGCCCGAGGCTATTTCAACCGAAGCCGCCTTGGAAAAACTCCTCGCCCTCAATCTCGCGCGTCGCGCGCGGCAGCAAAGTAGAGCTAGCCCCACCGGCGCGCAGCGCGCCAAAGAATCCATTGCCTTCGCCATTGCGGCAGCTCGATGACGGTCTTGAAGGGTTCGTAGCCGGGCTTTTCCATCAGCCGCAGATAAGGCTCGCAAAGGCAGGCGGGCAAGAACGCCGGACGGCTTTTTTCGGGCAGGCCGGGGAGCGTGGCATAAAAAATATCGAGATGCGCGCGGGCACGCGCGAGCAGATCCGCGATCGCGGCAAGCACCGCCTCCGAGGCGCGGCCCGCGGCAAAATCGTCGCGGCTCGCCCCGTGCGCTTGCAAAATCCCGGCCGGGACAAAGACCTGGCCGCGCGCGCTATGCCAAGGCAGAGCCCGGATCAAGCCGGTGATCCCATACGCAATCCCCGCATGGAGGGCGGCATCGCGGCTCGCGGGTGCCTCCTCTCCGTCGAGGATGAGCGCGGCAAGCCGCAGAAGATTCGCGCTTGTCGCTTTTGTATAGGCTTCGAGGGCTTCGAGCGATTGCATCGGATCGTCATAGAGGTCGTGCCCCCGCGCAACAATCAATTCGAGGAGCGGCGCTTTTGGCAGACCGAAACGCGCGATCGTATCGAGAAGGGCGGCGGCGACCGGATTGGCCTTGGCATCGCCCTCGTTTGTCCCTTCGATCACATCCCGCCACCATTGGAACCGGATTTCGCCAAGCAAGGGCTCGGAGACGATTTCGCGCACGCGAGCGATTTCGAGACTGAAAGCATAGAGGGCGTGGATGTGCCGCCGCAACTCGGGCGGGGCAAAAAGACTCGCGAGCCAGCGGTCCCGATCGTCGCGGCGGAGCAGCTCCTCGCAATAGACGTAATCCGCGCCATTTGGTCGCGCCTCCTGCCCGCGCATCAGGGCACGGCCAAGAAAGCCGCCGCGACGCGGCGCCGTTCGCCGGGCAGGATGGAATAGGTACGCGCGGCGGCCCCTGACGGCTCTGGGCAAAAAGCCGGCATATTTCGGTTCCATCATAAGCGGCGCGCCAGAATGAATACCCGCCAGTCGTGCCGCTCGCGCCCGCGTCTACGCCCGCTTCTTCGCGGGGGTGGCGGCTGGTGCCGGACCCACGGAATCGCCGCGCAGGCCGAGGTAGATCAGCATCGGCGAACAAATAAAGACGGAGGAATAGGTCGCGACAAAAATGCCCCAGATCATCGCAATCGAGAACGACCGGATCACCTGGCCGCCGAAAACGACGAGCGAAAGAAGGGCGAGAAACACGGTCGTCGCGGTCATGATCGTGCGCGGCAAGACCGCGTTGACCGAGAGATCGATCAGTTGGTCGGTCGGCATCTTGCGATACTTCCGCATCATTTCGCGAATACGATCGAGCACCACGACGGTTTCGTTCAAGGAATAGCCGACGATGGTGAGAATGGCGGCGATCGACGTCGTGTTGAATTCGAGCCGGGTCAGCGCGAAAAAGCCAACAGTAAGCAAGAGGTCGTGCATCGTCGCGATGATCGCGCCGACCGCGAACTGCCATTCGAACCGGAACCAGAGATAGCAAAGCACCGCGACGATCGAAACCACAACGCCAAGGGTGCCGGATTGCACGAGTTCGCCGGAGACGCGGGGACCGACGACTTCGGTGCGCCGGACCTCGTAGCCATCGCCGATGGCCTCTTTCACCCGGTTCACGGCGGCCTGTTGCGCGGCATCGCCGCCCGCCTGAAGCCCGAAACGCATGGTCACGTCGGACGGTCCCCCGAAACCCTGCACCTCGACGTCGCCGACCTTGAGATGCTCGGCGATGGAACGCAATTTTGCTAGGTCGGACACGCCGTTCTTGGCGCGGAGCTCGAGCAAAGTGCCGCCCGAAAAATCGATGCCGAAATTCATTCCCAAGGAAAGAAAAAGCACGACGGAAATAATCGAGAGGAGCGCCGAGAAAGGATAGCTCACGCGGCGGAAGCGCATGAACGGAAATTTGGTGTTCTCGGGCGCAAGGCGCAGGAGTTTCATTCGATAGGGCCTCTTCCAGAACGGCACTCCAACGGTTCTTGTTGCTCGCGCCGGGGCGAATTGGCTTGACACATGAAAACACGCTATCCTTTTGCGATCGCGGCTGAAAGTGCCGCGCGGCTTTACTAATGGTTTAAATCGGCAATCTCACCGGCCGTTTGTAGCGATACCAGAGCGCGATCATCATCCGCGTCATCGTCACCGCTGTCACGATAGAGGTAAGAATGCCGAGGGCCAATGAGACGGCGAAGCCGCGCACCGGCCCCGACCCCAGAAAATACAATATGGCCGCGGCGACGAACATGGTGACATTGGAGTCGACGATCGTTGCGAACGCCCGCTTGAACCCAGCGTCGAGCGCGGAAATGATCGAGCGCCCCATATGCGCTTCCTCCCGGATCCGCTCGTAGATCAAGACGTTGGAATCGACCGCCATGCCAATGGTGAGGACGATGCCCGCGATGCCCGGCAGGGTGAGTGTCGCCCCGAGCAGCACGAGGGCGGCGAAAATGAAGGAGACATGGACCGCCAGCGCGATATTGGCGAAGACGCCGAATATGCCATAGGTGATCAGCATATAGAAGGCGACGAGGGCGGCGCCGACGTAGGCCGCGCGCTTGCCTGCGTCGATCGAATCCTGACCGAGACCAGGCCCCACGGTGCGTTCTTCGACAATCGTGAGCTTGGCTGGCAACGCGCCGGCGCGCAAGAGAATCGCGAGATTGTTCGCCGCTTCGACCGTGAAATGCCCGGAGATCTGGCCGGAACCGCCCGTGATGGGACCAATTATGCGCGGCGCGGAGATGACCTTCCCGTCCAGGATGATGGCGAATAATTTGCCGACGTTTTCCGACGTCACCTCGCCAAACCTTTGCCCGCCGCGAATATTGAAGCGGAAATTGACGATTGGTTCTTGCGTGCGGGGGTCGAAGCCCGGCTGGGCATCGGTCAAATCCTCG
>DATBYR010000093.1:0-4775 GCA_036513565.1 Methylocella sp.
CGGGGGACGCGACTTAAAGCAACGACGGACCGGGCTTTTTCGTCTCTGCCAGCCTCCAAAGCTGGCTTACCGAAGAGGCTAGTCTTTCTTGCCGGGCGTGCGGAACGGGATCTCATCCCAATCCAAGCGATGGCCATGAACGCTTTGGACGACGCAATCCGCCTTGTCCAGGGTGGGAATGTCCGACGGCGCAGCATCAGACCCGCGCGTGCTCCCTTAGGCAATTGTCTCGGGGGGCGCCGCCGGTCGCGGATGGCGGTCAACTGAAGCGGTCGCGTCTCCAAAGCGCGGGCGCGCAGACGGCATCGCCATTCACCCAAAGCTTGTTCGTTCCGGCGCGGAGGTCCGCGCCCTTCGAAGGGATGCCGCGATGACCGATCGTATTTTGGAATTCCTCCGCAACCGCCGCGAGGATGGGCCGTGCCTAGTCCTCGACCTCGACGTCGTGCGCGACAATTATGCGTCCTTCGCCAAGGCGTTGCCCGACACTCGCGTGTTCTACGCCGTGAAGGCCAATCCCGATCCAAGGGTCCTCGAATTGCTGGCGCGTCTTGGCTCCTGTTTCGACGCCGCCTCGGCCGTCGAGGTCGAACAGGTGCTGGTGGCGGGTGCGGGCGCGGACCGCATCAGCTATGGCAACACGATCAAGAAGGAGGGCGACATCAAGCGCGCCTTTGAACTTGGCGTGCGCCTGTTCGCGGTCGATTGCGAAGCGGAAGTCGAAAAGATCGCGCGGGTGGGGCCCGGAGCAAAAGTGTTTTGCCGCATGCTGTGCGACGGCACCGGCGCCGAATGGCCGCTCTCGCGAAAATTCGGGTGCGCGCCGGAAATGGCGCCGCGTGTTCTCGAACATGCGCACCGGCTGGGGCTCATCGCCTTTGGCCTTTCTTTTCATGTCGGCTCGCAACAGCGCGATCCGCGCATGTGGGACGGCGCTTTGAAGGCGGCGGCGGCGATCTTTTGCGATTTGGCGGAACGTGGCATCGTTTTGCAGATGGTCAATCTCGGCGGCGGGTTCCCGGCGAAATATGGGAAGAATGTGCCAGCGGTGGAGACCTACGCGCAGGCGATCTTGCATTCGCTGCGCCGCCATTTCGGCAACCATATTCCCGAAACGATCATCGAGCCCGGCCGCGGCATGGTCGGGAATGCCGGGGTGATCGAAGCGGAAGTGGTGCTGATCTCGAGGAAGTCGGACGCCGACAAGGTGAAGTGGGTTTATCTCGACATCGGTAAGTTCAACGGTCTCGCCGAGACGATGGACGAAATGATCCGCTATCCGATTAGAACCGCGTTCGACGGGGCCGCCACCGAGCCTTGCGTTGTTGCAGGCCCGAGCTGCGACTCCGTCGATGTGCTCTACGAGAAGGACCCTTATTTGCTTCCGGTCAGTCTCGAAATCGGTTCGAAAGTGCTGATCGAAGGAACTGGCGCCTACACGGCGACCTATTCCTCGATCGGATTCAACGGCTTCCCCCCGCTCAAATCCTATGTGATTTGAGCGGAACCGGCTGAAATTTTTCCGCGGGGGGACTCTCCTCCGTGGGCCACCCCTAATCCGTCCGTGAAGATTCCCGTTTAGGCGAAAGGCAGCCGTAAAAGGAACAGGCGCAAAAGAAGGGCGGCGAATCTTTTCGACAATATTCGGTGGCACCGGCGCGGCAATGGTGGCGGTCAACAGCGAAAGGAGGCGCGCCTCTTCGCCATCGAAAGCGAGACTGCGCGCCGCGATTATCTGAGACTAAACGCAGTCGCGACATTCGAGGAGCGCAGCCTTCTTGCCGTCGCTGACGATGATTTTGCCCGTCGAGCTCGGCTGGAACTTGATCTCGCTCAATGAGAACCCGGCCGCGATCAGGGCGCTCCCCACGGGCGCGAATTCTTGCATCCAGGCGGTTTCGGCCACGAGATCGAAGACAGCGAGTTCGAAGGGCGGCCTGTCATGGTTGTGGTTCCACCGATTATCAAAAATTCCATAGGCCTTCTCAGCATCTCCGCTCAAAACGTCGGCGCTCCACAGTGCAACCGGCACCGGGAATTTCTTCCAGCTTCTCTTTGAGACATCTAAAACCCAAAACAACTCGCTGGCATACGCGATAAACGCAAATTTGTTGTCGAAAATATAGCCCGCCTCGAGTTCAGAAAATTCCCAGGAATCGCGGTCCTTGTCCATAAGGTCTCGAATCCCGAGCTCGAACGTTCCATCCCGCACGAAAACAGAAATAATATTGCTTTCCAATTCGTCGGGTCTGGAGCGGTACAAAGACTCTTCATCATGGGAAACGAAGATATAACTATTTGAAACAAATAGCTTATACACAACACCGAGCCTAATGTTATGCCAGTTTGCCACGGATACGATTGCCGCGCCTATTCCATCATAATATAAAATAACAGAATTGAAATCAAACCATTTGATGTTAACAATATGTGGATGTTCTTGCTTCAACCAGGATCGGCATGCAATCTGGTTGAGGGTGAGCGTCACCCTTTCTCCCGCCTCGACGAGATACGCCACTCCAAAATCTTCATGCAGATCGAAATGCTCCACCTTTGGCGAAGCAATTCCGGTTATATTCTTGAGTTTAATCTGCATCGCGCCCACATTTAATCATCGGGAAGATTTCGTGGATTCCTCAGGTCCAACGGATTTATAGGATAGCAGGTTTGAACCCGCATGTCCGCGTCGAGTATGACAACGTATAGGTTTGTCTGGACGGACGGTGTTCCGAACTCTCCATTTGGTTCTCTTACATTCGTGCGTTCCCCGGAGAACCCCACATAGTCGTCATGAATTTCTCCATCAAGTTTCACATGACTAGATGCCGCGATAATGACTCTGCCTTGATCGAACGATGCCAGGTCCTCCGGGGTCGCTGTTTTCCAAAGATCTTCGATCAATTTCCTAATTTTTTCCTCGGTCGAATATGCCGGAGTGAACTTTCCTGCTGTCATATCAGCCGTGCCCGAGCCATGACGCTTAAGAATATGGTCTATTATCTTCGGCGTAAGGATCGGTGTTGAAGAAAGTTGCGCATATTGGGCGCCCGCCACGATCCCCGGAGTGTTGGCATCGGACATCGTGGCGCCGGGCAGGCGAACCTCGACGCGGCGCACGAAGGTCGTGCGTCCCGCGCCGTCTCCATTGCCCGAAGTCCATTGCCCGCTCTCGCGCCCGCTGCCCGCCGGAACGCGCAGCTGATCGGGATTGTATTTATCGATGTCCCGCGCCGCGCGCGGAAACCCCAAGGCCTTTATCAAATCGCTTGGGCTGACCCCTTTTTCGAGGGCCGTCCCGGCGAGGAAGAGGCGGTAGGCGTCCGCCTCGTCGATCTTCGGCAAGCCGAGGAAGGCGAGATGAATTTGCGCCAACGCCTTTTCGCCCGCGCGCTAATATTCGCCGGCGCGGCGAATCTTTTCGACAATATTCGGCGCGACCGGCGCGGCAAAGGTGGCGGTCAACAGCGAAAGGAGGCGCGCCTCTTCGCCATCGAAAGCGAGACCGCGCGCCGCCAACCCTTCCTTTCCGAATTCCGCGAGAATCGTGCCGCGCCCAAGCACGAGGCCCGAGTGGGTAAATGTCATCGCGCGATGAAGGGGGCGGCCTACCCCCCTATCTCGCCAGTCTCGCTCGAAAGCATAGGTGTTTTGCATGATCTTTCCACGACCCCGCAAAAGGCGGAGGCATGCAGATAGTCCTCATGCTTTGGCCGTGTCCAGATCCGGCCAAACACGCGTTTCGCGCAATCTTACATTCCACTGAGGGATTGCTGTCCGGCCCTCGCGTCGGCGAAGCAGCCGGCGTCTCCCGCCGGGCGGATTGAGCGGTTCGGCGGCGCCAGCCTGGCCTGGCTCCCGAACAACGTTGACGGTGAGAGCCAAATCGCGGTCCCGGCCGTTCAAGGAGCCGCCGGCTTGAAGCTGGCGGCTCCTTCTTGTACCGCTGAACGCGGCGCGCATTCCCCCGGCCATCTGGAGAAAAATCAATGTCGCAATGGCCCGTGCATGGCACGATTACAGGTCCGATCGTCATGATCGGCTTTGGCTCGATCGGGCGTGGCACGCTGCCGCTCATCGAGCGTCATTTCAATTTCGACAAATCGCGCTTCACGGTCATCGACCCCGAGGATAAGGATCGCCATCTCCTCGACGAGCGGGGAATAGCCTTCATCAAGAAGGCCGTCACACAAGACGATTTCGCCGCGCTCCTAAAGCCGTTTCTCACGAAGGGCGGCGGCCAGGCCTTTGTCGTCAATCTCTCCATCGAGGTGTCCTCGACCGCGATCATGCGGCTCTGTCACGAAGTTGGCGCACTCTACATTGACACGGTCGCCGAGCCTTGGCCGGGATTTTATACCGACACGCGGCTGACCGCATCAGAGCGGTCGAACTATGCCTTGCGCGAAGGCGTCCTCGACCTTCGCCGCGCGCTAGGGGCAGGCCCGACGGCGATCTCCTGCTGCGGCGCCAATCCGGGCATGGTTTCCTGGTTCGTCAAGCAGGCGCTTTTAAATGTCGCGGTCGATTGCGGCATCGACGCCGGGCCGCCATCGACGCGCGAGGACTGGGCGCGGCTCGCGCAAAAGACCGGCGTCAAGGGCATCCATATCGCCGAATGCGATACCCAGCGCGCAACGACGCCGAAGCCGCGCGGCGTTTTCGTCAATACCTGGTCTGTCGAGGGCTTTATTTCGGAGGGTCTCCAGCCCGCCGAACTCGGCTGGGGAACGCATGAAAAACATATGCCACCGGAAGCCAAACGGCACGCCTTCGGA
>DATBYR010000094.1:0-5244 GCA_036513565.1 Methylocella sp.
GCGCTCGTTGGTCCCATCGGAGCGGAAACGAAACACGCCATCGGCGCCGTTGAAGCCGGACCGGTTGGTGAGGACGTTTGGCGAATAACGCTGCGAGCCTTGGGTATGGGCAAGCGCGGCGGCGAGGGACACGGCATCGTAAGCAAGTGTCGCGATACGGGTTGGATCGGCGTGATATTTGGCGCGGTAGCGCGCCGCGAAGGCATTGAAGCCGCCATTTTCGGGCGCCGCGAACCATGCACCTTGCAACGCCGGAAGGTTCAGGACGCGCGCGTCGTTCCACAGACCGGTGCCGAGGATCTGCACATGTTTGCCGTTGATTCCGGCTGCGGCCAGGGCCTGCGACATCGCCTGCATCGCATCGGCCTGTTCAGGGATGAAAAGCGAATCGATTTGATCATGAAGTGCGGCGATTTTTTGCACAGCCGCGGCCATGGTTCGTGGCTGGTAATGTTCAATCGTCATCACTCTTATGTCGTCGCGCGCGGCGGCCTGCTGGAATTCGCTTTCCGCCACGCGTCCGTAGTCATTTTCCGGAATGAGGGCGGCGATCGACTTTTCGCCGTTGGAGGCGGCGAAATCGACAATCCTGTCGACGTAACTCTCGATCAGGAACGACAGCAGAAACAGCTCCGGGCCGGCGGTCGACGTATCGGTCGAAAATGCGATGACCGGTCTTCCGGCGCCACGCGCCACCTTGCCCACTTCGCGCACACTCGAAGCAAACAGCGGCCCGATGATAAGCTCGGCACCTTCCGACAGTGCCTCCTGCGCCACCGCGCGCGCGCCCTCGGGGGTCGAACGATCGTCCTTAACAAGCAAGGTAATATCGTTATTGCCAGCCTCCGCCCAGGCCAGTTCGGCGGCATTGCGCAGGGAAGCGCCGACCACGCTTGGTCCCGACGCCTGAGTCATAGGGAGGATGAGCGCCACGCGCGCCGGGCCGGAGCCGATTTGCTCGCCTTGGTAGGGCGGCGGCGCGGTCTGCGCCTGCGGAGTCGGCGCGCCAACCCCGCCCAGCGAGCCGCAGGCCGCGAGCGACAAACTAAGTCCAAATGCCCATATTGCCCGAACGGCACCAGCCCGACAATTGCGGATAGGCCAGAAAGCCCCCCGCGTGGCTTTCTTGCGTGGAAGATAGGTCATTCGGGCGACGCTCCAATTCGCGTATTTTGAAATGCTTTGACCGGGCGCCCATGGGCGGACAATTTGGATAGCATGGAAATCTCCGTTCTTTTCAGTCATAAAATCAAGCCGGCGGCAATAGAAACGGCATTTGCCATTGCGCTTGCTTGCAAAAAAGCGCCATCGTTCTATAAATAGAACGGATGGATGTTTTATAGAACGAACTATTTGCTCAAGATGGCCGGGCACTCCCGGCGGGCTGGACACCATGAACGCGGGAAATGCGGACGGATTCGATCACCGGGCTCTTCAAGGCGCGGCTCCACGGCGCGGCAAGACCCTTGCCCGCGCAAAAACCTCCGAGGGGGAGAGGGCCCCAGGCGGTTTTACTGCCTTCGGCCTCAGGGCCGAGGCGGAACCGATCCGGGCCGGCCTCCACGTGGTCGCCACACCGATCGGCAATCTCGGCGATATCTCATTCCGGGCGCTGGCGACGCTCGCCGCCGCCGACGCGATCGTCGCCGAGGACACGCGGGTCACCAAGACATTGCTCGCGCATTATGGAATAGCGACGCCGCTTGTCGCCTATCACGAGCATAACGCCGCGGTCATGCGGCCGCACCTCCTTGCCCGGCTGACGGGGGGGGCGGCGCTGGCTTTGGTCTCGGATGCCGGCACGCCGTTGATTTCCGATCCGGGCTTCAAACTTGTCGCGGATGCGCTCGGGCAAAATATCGCGGTGGTTTCAGTTCCGGGCGCCTCGGCCGTGCTCGCCGCTCTGGTGGTGGCGGGCCTGCCCACCGACCGATTCTTTTTTGAAGGATTTTTGCCGCAGAAAAGCGCCGCGAGGCGCAGCCGCATCGCCGAACTTTCGGCGATTCCCGGAACGCTGGTGTTTTTCGAGTCGCCGCGTCGCGTCGCGGCGACATTGAGCGATTTGGCCGCCGTTCTGGGACCCCGCGATGCGGCGATCGCCCGGGAGCTTACAAAATATTTCGAGACCGTTCGTCGCGGGCTTTTGCCCGATCTGGCGTCAATTGCTTCCGCCGAGCCGCCGCCCAAAGGCGAGATCGTCGTCCTCGTTGGCCCGCCGGGAGAGAAGCCGCCGGTCCAACCAGACCTCGATGCCAGGCTCGGGAAGGCATTGGAAGCCCATTCGGTCAAGGACGCCGCGGCCGTGGTTTCGGCCGAGACGGGGCAGCCGCGCCGCAAAGTCTATGCACGGGCGATCGAACTTTCCGCGCGCCAGCGATGACGGCGAGAGGCCCGCGCGACCGTAAAAAGGCGCATGGCCTAGGTATTTTCGCCGAACGTGCGGCAGTCCTGATCTTGCGCCTCAAAGGCTATCATATTCTGGCCTGCCGCTACCGGGTCCGTGACGGCGAGATCGATATCGTGGCACGCCGCGCCGACACGATCGCTTTTGTTGAAGTGAAGGTGCGGCCAACCCTCGACGAGGCCAGGACCGCGATCGACTTCGTCAAACGTCGCCGCATCTCCCGCGCGGCGAAAACCTGGCTCGCTTCGAACCCTTGGGCGGCGCCGTTGACGTGGCGCGGCGACGCCGTCTACATCGCGCCCTGGCGCTGGCCCCGTCACGAGATCGCGGCATTCGAACTAGATCTGGGATAAGTCCGCTCGCGCGCCTCGCCTTGCCCGAATGCCGGCTTTCATGAGCGAAGCGGCGATGTCGCGGCCAAACGGATAGGCCTGCTTCGGCGTTCGGAAATTTACGCTGAAACATGAGGATACCGCGCTAATAAGGATTCCCTTCGCGGCCAAATCGCGGTATCTTCATGAAATCCTTCTTGATTGGACAGGTTTCCATGGAACCCGGTAGCGGCACCGGCTAATGGGCACGTTTCGCGAAGGCGGCCTTGTCGAGGCAAGCGCGCCAACCGCGCCGGTCGCCGCCAAGAATGTGATTGCGGCCGATCTTATTGCGGTGCTGGTCGCCGTGACCTCGAGCGATCCGCGCGTCTTGACCATCCAGGATCGCGCCGCGCTACCATCCGGTCCGTTCGAACTCGCCCATCGTTCGCTGCAGGCGGGGCTGCGCGCCTGGGTCGAGCGGCAAACCGGGCTGCCGCCCGGCTATGTCGAGCAGCTCTATACTTTCGCCGACCGGGATCGCGGCGGTGCCGGACAACACGTCATCTCGATCAGCTATCTCGGCCTCACCCGCGAGCAGCCCGCCTCGGGCGAGCATGAGGCGAGCTGGCGCAGTTGGTATTATTACTTCCCGTGGGAAGACCATCGCACCGGCGCCCCCGCGATGATCGAGAGCGTGCTTTTGCCTAAGCTTGAGGCCTGGGCCGGTGCGCCCCAAAATCCGGGCCTACGGCAAGACCGCCACCAGCGCGTCGCGATCACCTTCGGCCGCGACGGCCGCGCCTGGAACGAGGAGCTTGTCCTGCAGCGCTACGAATTGCTCTACGAGGCGGGCCTCATCCCGGAAGCGCTACGCGGAAGTGCGCCGGGGACAATGCGCCAGGGCGGCGCGCCCGGCGCAGTGGCGAGCACGGGCCAGCCCATGATTCTCGATCATCGCCGCATTCTCGCTACAGGTATAGCAAGGCTCCGGGCTAAAATTAAATATCGTCCGGTGGTGTTCGAATTGATGCCGGAAACATTTACACTCCTGCAATTGCAGCGCTGTGTCGAGGCCCTGGCGGGGAGGCTGGTTCACAAGCAAAACTTCCGCCGCCTGATCGAACAGCAGGAACTCGTCGAGGAAACTGGGGAAACCACACCAGATACCGGCGGGCGTCCGGCGAAACTGTTCCGGTTCCGGCGCGAGGTCTTTGCGCAACGCGCCATCGCCGGCACCAAATTGCCGATCTCGAGGGCTTGACAAATCTTATGCTCAATATAAGTATATGCTCGACTAATGCTCGTTTGGAGTATAAGACGATGGCGGCGCCCTATCTGGAAACTGTCCGCGCGAAAAATCCCTACGCGGAAAACCTCTATGCAAAGGTGCGCCATGCGATCCCAGCGATCGAGTGGCCGGTCCATGCGCAAGACATCGACGCCATCATGACGCTGAAGCGGACCAGGAACGCGGTGGTGCTTGCGCACAATTATCAGACGCCCGAGATATTTCACTGCGTTGCCGATTTTGTGGGAGACAGTCTCGCTCTCGCGCGGGAAGCGATGACGGCCGACGCGGACGTCATTGTTTTGGCTGGCGTTCATTTCATGGCCGAGACCGCGAAATTGTTGAATCCGGAAAAAACCGTTCTCATCCCGGACCTTGGCGCCGGCTGTTCGCTTGCCGAGTCGATCCGGCCCGAGGATGTGCGGCTATTGCGGCAAACCTATCCGGGAGTTCCAATCGTCACCTATGTAAACACCTCGGCGGCCGTGAAGGCCTTGTCGGACATTTGCTGCACGTCTGGCAACGCGCGGGCCGTGATCGAATCCCTCGGCGTCGAGCGTGTCATCATGCTGCCCGACGAATTCCTCGCCCGCAACGTCGCGGCCGAGACAAATGTAAAAGTCGTCGCCTGGTCGGGCCATTGCGAGGTCCATGAGCGTTTCAACGCCGCGGAAGTGCGGCAATTGCGCGAGGATTATCCCGGCGTGATCATCTTGGCGCATCCGGAATGCCCTCCTGAGGTCGTGGCGGAAGCCGATTTTTCCGGCTCGACCGCTGCCATGTCGTCCTATGTGAGCAAGAACCGGCCCCGGCGCGTCGTGCTTCTGACCGAATGCTCGATGAGCGACAATGTCGCAATCCACTATCCCGAGCTCGAATTCATCCGGCCGTGCAATCTCTGCCCGCATATGAAAAAGATCACGCTTCGCAATATCAGGCGGGCGCTGGAGACGATGCAACACGAAGTGCATATTTGTCCTGAGATCGCTGTTCCCGCGCGCCGGTCCGTCGAACGCTTGCAGGCGGTGCATTGATGGATGTTATCGACAGCACGGGGACATGCATCATTGTCGGCGGCGGCCTAGCGGGCCTAACCGCCGCTCTTTCCTTGGCGCCCCGGCCGGTAATCCTCCTCAGTAAGGCCCCGCTTGGATTTGAATCATCGAGCGTCCTCGCACAAGGCGGGATCGCCGCGAGCCTTGCGCCGGACGACGATTTTTCGCTGCATCTCGCCGATA
>DATBYR010000095.1:0-4463 GCA_036513565.1 Methylocella sp.
TCGCCGCGGTTCTCCGCATCCAGTGGATAGTCTCAGTCGACCCGGCCAAGGTGATGGGGCTGCCTGGCGGAATTTTTGGGGGACCTGCTGTCAAGGCCATGGTACCCGGCGGGTTTATTTATCTATTGCGGCAGGACTCCGCCGGTTTTATCGTACAAGTGCCAATTGTCCCGAAAATTGAAGTTGGTGCGGGGCTTGAAATTTTAAAAGCAGAGATCAAAGCGGAGACTGAGTACGAAACTACTTTTTTCTGGTTGCAGAACCCAATCATGGGGGGTTATAGATTTCTCAGCGCAATTGTGAACTTGTTCAATCAGGCTATGTCCGCCTTGCCCGGACCCTCCAGTGCTGTCACCCTTGGGCTTCAATCGTGTGAGCGCAATGGACCCATCGTTGATCCATCCCTCGCCGGTCAGCCACGTTCTAACAAGGTGCAAGTGGCGCCGAAAGGAAATCCTGCGGTTGCATAGCAACCTCGGATTCACGCTCGTCTATGTCAGCACAGCCACGATGACGCAAGGACAAGGACCTCGGCGTGCGCTCGACCCGGCATCCGGCGTCGGCCCTACCGCCGAGGATGGCAGTGTAATATCGGATGCGCAGCGAACGATCGTTGTTACCTCGGTTTGGATTTCCTCGCAAGCCGCATCGCGGCGCAAGTATTTCACCCGATTCCGCTGCGGCGGGACACCGCAATCGCGAGCACGGCGATCCAGACGGAAAAGGCGCTGACGAACGGAAAACGCGCGAAAACCGGCGGGGTGATAGTTTGCGGTAGACCGCCATCGAGCACACCTTCGGCGCCGAGTGGCAGTTCGGCCAAAACGCGGCCATAGGGATCGACAATCGCGGAAATCCCGGTGTTCGCGGCGCGGATCAAGGGCAATCCCTCCTCGATCGCGCGCAGCCGCGCTTGCGCGAAATGCTGGTATGGGCCGGTCGTCGTCCCGAACCATCCGTCGTTCGTTACGTTGAGAAGCAATCCCGGACGCGGCGCCTCGGAGGGCACAACCTCGCCCGGAAAGATCGCCTCGTAGCAAATCAGCGGCGCGACGGCCGGCAATCCAGGCACAACCAATAACCGCCGTCTTGAACCAGCCGCGAAACCGCCAGGGAGATGCACGAATTGACGCAGGCCGAGACGGTCGAAGGCGGTGTGAAACGGCAAATATTCGCCGAAAGGCACGAGGTGCATCTTGTCGTAGCTGTCGAGAATATGTCCGCCGCTGGCAATGACTTGAATCGCGTTGAAGTACTGGGCGTGGCTGGCCGCGGACCGCCGCGCCTCATCGTCTGCACGCGCGGCGCCGGTGACAAGAACCGTATCTTGCGGCAAAACCGCGCCGATTTCGGCAAGGGCTCCGGCATCGCGCGACAAGATGAAAGGGAATGCCGACTCCGGCCAGATGAGCACGGTGACATCGTCGAGGCCCGAACGATCTGCTTCCGCCCCGCGCGCGGACAAGCTCAGATAGCGCGACAATATCCGGGCCTTGTTGTCCGGCCGGAATTTCGCGTCCTGGGCCAAATTGGGCTGCATGATGCGCAATTTTACTCCCGCGACCGGCTCCGGAGTTGTCGCCGCCAGACGCAGGGCGCCAAATGCGCAAATCCCGGCGAAGGCCAGGACAGCGGCGGCGATTTGCGGCGGCAACCGGCGCCTTGCCCCTTGCATTGCGGATTTTTCGCCGAGAACCGCGGGAGCCGAAAAAATAAGGATGGCGATGACGGTCAGACCATAAAGGCCGACGATCGAGGCCAGTTGCGCGGTTACGAGATTGCCGCCAAGCGCCATGCCGAATGTGTTCCAGGGAAATCCGGTTAAGACATGCCCGCGCAGCCATTCCGCGAGGCTCAATCCGGCGGCAAGCGCAAATATCCGTCCTGGTCCTGGCGCCCACATAAGCCGCGCCAGCATGAAGCCAAGACCCGGAAAAATCGCGAGCGCCGCGGGGAGCCCGGCAACGCCCAGCGGTAAGGCCCAGGCGAATTTGTCCGCCTCGACGAGAAACGCCGCGCCAAGCCACCAGAGCCCCGCCAGGAAATAACCAAAGCCCCACCACCAGCCGGCGCCAAAGGCGCGCCAGGCCGCGATCGGCAAGCCCAAACGAAACCGCCGCCCGGGCGGCATTTGGCGCGTCTCCGCGCAACCGTCGATGAGCCAGACGGCAACGGTCATCGGGATCGCGAGCGCGGGGAAAAAGTTGAAAGGCGCCATCGCAAGCGCGCCGGTGGCGCCGGCGGCGAGCGCGATCAGGCGGCGCCGCCAGCCAAAGGCGAGAATGACCGAAGCGGCGAGTGCGAGCATGGCGGGCTTTCTCGAACGCAATCATGATTTCCATAGCGATTGCGCGAAGGACTTTCGCACATTTCCCATCCGTTGCACCAAACCATGCGCGAAAGCGCTTTCCGGCGAAGGGTACTATCCGCCACCCTTCTCCGGCGGGTCGCCTCGTTTGGCACGCTCGCCAGGAGCGGGGCTTTCCACGATTTGCGTGGGGAGCGGGCGCGCGCCGGCGATGCGGATCTTGACCCGCTTGACGCGGCGCGGGTCGGCGTCCACCACTTCGAATTCGAGGCCGTCCGCGGCAATGATTTCGCCGCGCGTCGGAACATGCCCCGCGAGAGCTGTGACGAGCCCCCCCAAGGTATCGACCTCCTCGGCGTCGCTGATCGCGGCGAGATCGGCATCGATCGCGCGGAAAACCTCGCTAAGACCGGCGCGCGCGTCCACGATGAAATTTCCGTCCGCGGCGGCCTCGATCTTCGGGCTTTCGCCAGAATCGTGTTCGTCCTCGATATCGCCGACAATCATTTCCACGATGTCCTCGATCGACGCTAGACCTTCGGTGCCGCCATATTCGTCGATGACGAGCGCCATGTGGGTTCTCGTGGCTTGCATTTTCACGAGGAGATCGAGGGCCGGCATGGACGCGGGAACGAACAGAACCGGGCGCAGAATATTGGCCTGCGATAAAGACATATCCAAGCCGCAGCGTGGCCAGCGGCAGCTTGCGGCAGCTTCGCCCTCCGGCTCCGTGGGCGGCGAACCGGCCGCGCTCTCCTTCCGGTGCGGTGCGGTCGCGGCGGCGGCGAGATAGGCGACAAAATCGCGGATATGCACCATGCCGCGCGGATCGTCGAGGGTTTCGCCGTGCACGGGCAGGCGCGAATGGCCAGCGGTGCGAAATACCTCAAGCACATCGGCGAGCTTGGTTTGAAGCGACACGGCGGCGATATCGGCGCGGGGAACCATCACATCGCCAACTTGCACTTCATGCAAGGCGAGGACGTTTTTCAACAACGCGCGCTCTTGCGGCGAAATATCGTCCTCGATCGATGTATCCGCGAGAGCATCCGCGATGTCGTCGCGAATCGACAGTCCGCCGAGGCCGAACAAAGCGCGCAGCCGGTCGAACAGGCTTGGCTTCTCGCCGGAACCTGCTTTGCCTGCCTCGCTCGTAGGGTCGTCTTCAGTCATTGGCGCCGGCGGCTTCCTCGATCAACGATTCCCGGAAGGGGTCGGCAATTCCGAGCCTGCCGAGAATCGCGCGTTCGAGCGCCTCCATCGTCTCGGCTTCGGCCGCCCCGATATGGTCGTGGCCGACAAGATGCAAAAAGCCATGCACCAGAAGATGGGCGACGTGATCGCGCAACGGCCTTCCTGCTTCGGAGGCTTCGTGCGAGGCGGTCTCGAACGCGATGACGATATCACCGAGGAGCGGCGCAACCGAAACCGCATCGTCCCCGGCTGGAAAAGAAAGAACATTGGCCGGTTGATCGATTCCACGCCATTTGCGGTTGAGACTGCGGGTGAAACCGTCGTCGCAGAACAGGACGCTGATTTCGGCGTTCGCCGCCAGCGAGACACCGGTTTCCCCGATCGCGGCGAGGATCGCGGCCTCGGCAAGTTGCGAAGGGGCCTCGAGGGACACCCAATCTTCAGCTTCGATCGCAACGTCGATCACGGGATTCATGGCCGCCGTCCCTCGCCCTTGGCTGGCCGCAACGCCGCCTCATAGGCGCCGACGATTCGGCGCACGAGATCGTGGCGGACGACGTCGCCTTCCCTGAAGACGACGTGGCCTATTCCCTCAAGCCCGGAGAGAAGTTCGATCGCCTCGCTGAGCCCGGATTTCTGGCCGGGCGGTAAATCTGTTTGTGACGGATCGCCTGTGACAATCATGTGCGATCCTTCGCCGAGGCGCGTTAAAAACATTTTCATTTGCATCGACGTCGCATTTTGCGCCTCGTCAAGGAGAATGCAGGCGTTGCTCAAGGTTCGCCCGCGCATGAACGCGATGGGAGCGACCTCGATCATTCCAATTTGCATGCCGCGTTCGAGCATACGGGCATCCATGAAATCGGCGAGCGCGTCGTAGATCGGCCGCAAATAAGGATCGACCTTGTCGCGCATGTCGCCGGGCAGGAAACCTAGCCTCTCGCCCGCTTCCAGCGCGGGC
>DATBYR010000096.1:0-3237 GCA_036513565.1 Methylocella sp.
GCCGCGCGAAAGATCATAGCCGGTGACGTTTTTCACGACCCGGCCGCCAGCCTTAAAGGCCTCGCCGCGGCCGGACACCGCCTTGACGCCCAAGACAAAATCCCGCGCCGCGCCCGCCTTGATCCGGCGCGGACCGGAGAGGTTGGCCATGATTGCGCCGCCGATCGTTCCCTTTCCGGTGCCATAGAGCGCCGCAAAGGACGTCGGCTCGAAGGCAAGTTCTTGCCCGTTTTCGGCGAGCATCGCGTCGATGATCTCGATGGGGGTTCCGGCGAGCGCGGAGAAAACGAGTTCGCCGGACTCATAAAAGGTGACGCCGTTGAGGCGGGAGAGATCGAGCCGGCCCGCGTTTTTCACCGGCCTGCCAAGCGCCGCCTTCGATCCGAGACCGGTGATCGAAAGCGGCGTGCGCCTTGCCGCTGCCTCGGTGACACATTCCGCCACCTCGGCCGGTTCGGCCGGGAGAAAAGAGGACATTTTGACTCGTGCGCCTTAACCGAAGCGAGGAGTCTATACGTTTTGCGGCTCAATCGTACCAAAATTGCTTCACGTGAGGGGAACCCTCAGCGCTTGGCGAGCCTATCGGCAAGGGCGCGGGCCTTTGCCAATTGATCTTCAAAATAAGTGGCCGTATCCGCGTCCCCGCTGTCACGCCATGCCGCAAACGCCGAGTCAATCTGCTGAACCGCCAGCTTCGCCATCTCCGCGTCGCCGCGCCGTTCCGCAAGCAGCATCAGGGCAACCCCTTGCCTGCCAGTGCTCGCGGCCCACAACCCTGGGGCATGCCCGCGTGTATAGTATTCCAAAGTTTCGCCGAAGGCGGCAACTGCCTCTTTGAGATGCGCCGTCCCGCTCTCCCGCTCGCCGAGTATTAAAAGCACATTGCCGAGATCGTAGTGGGTTCCGGCCCAATCGTCCGGCGCGCGTTCGCGGGTCCATTCCTTCAAGACTTCGCGATAAGCTGTGACAGCCTCTTCGAGCGCCGCCGTCCCGGTCTCCAGCCCTCCGAGGCGAAGGAGCGTCTTGGCAAGATTATTCTGCGTCATCGCCCAGCCGCGGGGATTGCGCTCGCGCGTCCTTTCCTTCAGAGCTTCGCGATAGGCGGTGACGGCCTCCTCGAGCAGCGCCGTGCTTTTCTCCCGCTCACCGAGCGCTCTAAGCGCGCTGCCGAGATTGAACTGGGCCTTGGCCCAATCGAGCGGCTCGCGCGCGCGGTTGTATACCTTCAACGCTTCGCTATAGGCCTTGAGCGCTACAACGAGCCGCGCCGTCCCGCTCTCT
Source organism: Methylocella sp. (assembly GCA_036513565.1). Classification (GTDB taxonomy): domain Bacteria; phylum Pseudomonadota; class Alphaproteobacteria; order Rhizobiales; family Beijerinckiaceae; genus Methylocapsa. The sequence continues at coordinate 1,282 of DATBYR010000096.1, forward strand.
AGCTCGCCGAGCGTTTCGAGCGCATCGCCGAGATTCATCTGGGCCATGGCCCAGGTGATTGGCTCGCCCTCGCGGGTTAATACCTGCAAGGCTTTGCGATAGGCTTTAGCGGCTTCTTCGAGCTTTGCCCGGTCGCGCTCCCGCTCGCCAAACGTGTCGAGTGCGTTGCCGAGATTCAACTGGGTTGCGGCATAATCACGTGGTGCACCCTCGCGCGTATATTCCTGCAAGGCTTCGCCGTAAGCGGCAACAGCCGCCTGAAGCAGCGGTATCCCCTTCTCCCGCGTGTCCTCCTGCTCGCCGCGCCTTGCGAGCGCGTTGCCCAGTCTATTTTGAGTCAGAGCCCATTGAAGTGGAACGCGCGCGCGGGTCCATTGGTCCAAGACCTTGTGATAAAGTTCGATACTCTCGTCGAGTGGTTCATTCGTTCCCGACTGCTCGCCGAAATCCCAGAGCGCAGTGGCTAGGGCGAACTGCACCCCGGCCAGGGTCTCTGGATTCCACTCGCCTTCCTTGCTCTGAACCAGCAAGCGGACCTGCGCGATCAAGGGCGCGAGCTTATCGGCAACGTATTGTCCAGACTGATCGAAGGTGAGCGCGGTAATCCGGGTTTGGGCGAGCAAGCCCAAAATCTGCTTCAGGTCGCTCCAGAACGCCGGAGGCAGCGCAATGGTCTCCGTTTGATATTCTTTGGTGAATTTTGCGCCAGGAACGTCCCGCGCCGGCGTCCAATAGAGCTTCATCAAGCTTTGGTTGTTGAAGCTTTCGGCGCTGCCCCAGATCAAAACATCGGCGCGGGTTTTCTTAAGCAGGCCGGGCTTAAGCAGGCCCCGCGCTGTCTCTTCGGCTTTTTTCTCCGCCTCGCTTTCGGAGTCCGCCGCCGGCCATTCGATTGTGCGGTCGACCTGTTGGACTTCGACGCCCTCGAATTGTCGCAGCCCGTGGAGCAACAGCCTCTCGTGCTGCCGGTCTTTGTCATTGTCGAGATGCGCGACCGCTATAGTGAGACGCCCGGCCGGCGCGGTAGGGAGCGCTCTTTCATTGAACCACGCGAGGAACGGCTCGACCCCGGGAAGCTTTGCGATGTGGTCCGATTGCCACCAAATGACACTGCCAGCGGCGAGCAGGATGAGCACGACCGCGCTCGGCCATCCGATGCGCTCCCGCACCTGGTCGAAGCTGGCCTTCAGGCTTGAGAACCAGTCGATCGTCTGTTGGAGAAAGTTCTTCTCCTGGTCGGCCATTCTTCCCTCCCCCGAAGCAGCAGCGGGCAATAGCCCGATACAACAACCGTCATGGCATCGGATGTTTTTGTATCACCCTTTTGCGCGGGCGGCGAAGTTCACGCCTTTGCGCCGTCCCGCGCTCCCGCTCGCCGAGGACTCTGAGAACCACGGTTGGGCGGCGTCGTCTCACTCTATACACAAAGCCTGCCGTCCTTCGGCAATGAGACTTGGTATCAAGGGTCGGCTCTATGCGGTGAGAAGATATTCGTCGGCCTGCCGGGAGATGCGGTGCGGACTCAGCAATTCCGCGATTTCGCTAGCGGGAACCGGCCGGCTGAACAAATAGCCCTGCATTTCCGTGCAGCCGGCCTCGCGCAGCAATGAAAGTTGCTTTTCTGTTTCGACGCCTTCCGCCACGGTGGGAATGCCGAGGCTCGATCCAAGATTGGTGACCGCTTTGATAATCGCCATGCAATCTCCGCTCTCGCCAAGCTCGGAAATGAAGGACTGGTCGATCTTGATCTTGTCGAAGGGAAACGCGCGCAGATAGCTCAGGCCGGAATAGCCGGTGCCGAAATCATCCATCGAAATGCCGACGCCGAGCGCCCGCAAGCGCCGCAAAGTGGCGAGGTTGGTTTTGCTTTCCGCCAGAAAAATGGATTCCGTGATCTCGAGTTCGAGGCGCGCCGCCGGCAGTCCCGTGCTCGCCAGCGTCGCGAAAACCATTTGA
>DATBYR010000097.1:0-2499 GCA_036513565.1 Methylocella sp.
ACGGTGGTGTCGCCAACTGAAATTGCTTCGGCTGCAACGACGAAAAACCAGCCTCCCGACATCGACATCATCATGTTCCAGATGAGCCCGGGCATCGCGAAGGGCGTTTCCAGTTGCCAGAACCGCTGCCACCATGAAAGCCCGAAACCACGCGCAACCTCAATCAGGTCGCGCGGGACGCCGCGGAGCGACTGGTAAAAGGAAAAGGCCATGTTCCAGGCCTGGGAGGTGAAAATCGCGAAGATCGCCGCGCATTCGGCGCCCAAGATCGAGCCGGGAAAAAGCCCCAGAAAAAAGGTCACCGTGAAAGACAGAAAACCGAGGATCGGTACCGATTGCAGGACGTCGAGCAATGGAATGAGGACGAGCGCGGCGCGCCGGCTTTTGGCGGCAAGCGTCGCGTAGACGAAAGTGAAGACCAGCGAGGCGGTGATGGCGGCGAACATGCGCAGCGTCGTGCGCAAGGCATAATAGGGCAAGAGCATGTAGTCGAGCGAAACGACCGTCGATTCGGGCGCCGTCAGCGGCAGGTTCAACCCGTGCGAAACATGGGTGATTGCGATGAAGGCGGCCAGGATCAGGGCAAATGCAAAAAGATCGTATTGGTTGGGAAGCGCCTTGCGGCCGAGCGAGGTGAAGGCGACAAATCGGGAGAGCATGGCGGCCTTTCACGAGAGTCCTGCGGGTGAGTTTGGCGGTGACGAACATGCGGAAAGGCGGATTCCGTCTCGGGGCCGGGCGGAACCCTCTGCGGCTTTTTACGCTCGTCGAGACCCATGAAAAATAGATGACAGCAATGACAGCGAGCGGACTTCCTCGCCGAGGGTTCGAAGTTTCTTCGCGGATTTATTCGTAAATTCCGGGGATTGCGTCAAATTAACCAAAACGAACATATGATTGCGGAACGGCCGTTTTTTTGACCTTTTAACGACATATTGCGGTTTATGGAATAATTTGAGCCTATAGGTTTGTGGCTGTTACGTCGATGCGATATTTTCCGCGTTGCTTTTTCCCGCTCGGCTCATTTTTTGGGCTCGGCCTCGCGCTGCTCGCCGGCGGGTGCGCGGGCGGCGTCACCGGCGATGATCTCTTCCAGAGCCCGTCGAATTACGAAGTTAGCGGCATCGACGTCTCCAAATATCAGGGCGATATCGATTGGACTAGCGTGCGCGCCTCGGGCGTTCGTTTCGCCTGGATCAAGGCGACCGAGGGCGGCGACCGCGTCGACGAGAAATTCGCCCAAAATTGGGCCTCGGCGAAAGCCGCGGGAGTCCCGCGCGGTGCCTATCATTTCGCCTATTGGTGCAGGCCCATGGAGCAACAAGCGGCGTGGTTTACGACGCATGTCCCCAACGACCCGGACGCCTTGCCGCCGGTGCTCGATGTCGAATGGAACGGGCATTCGAAGACCTGCGCAAAACGCCTGCCGCGCGATGTTGCCTTAGCGCAAATGAAAATCATCCTTGCCGCGATGCAACGCGCCTACGGGAAAAAGCCGGTGATCTACACCTCGATCGATTTCCATCGCGACGTGATGCAAGGGGAATTTTCCGATTACCCGATCTGGGTCCGCAGCGTGAAATACTATCCGGCGGTCAAATATGGCGATCGCCGCTGGCATTTCTGGCAGCATACCGCCGAGGGCCATGTCGCCGGGATTCGCGGTTATGTCGATCGCAATGCCTTCAACGGTTCAATCAAGGATTGGCAGGCTTGGCTCGCCGACATCAAGACGCCAGGCTCGCACGGCGCTTGAGCTCAAAGAGGAAGCGGTGTGCCGGGGGCGCCGTGGCACGCAGGAAGGAGGCGTTAACTGCTTTTGATGGGCATCTTTTTGTCATGGCCGAGAGCCCGGAGATAAAATCCAACTGCGGCCGCCAGAATGATGCCAGAAAGGATGTAAACGAAGATCCATTGACGTGACGCCTCCCCCACCGTCAGGCCGAGTCGGCCGGGCATGGCCATATCTTTGGCGTCCCTTACCGTCACGAGGACCGCGTATTTGCCCGGCTTATCGAAATTGGCCGTGAGCGTGATAACGCCCGTCGGATAGTTTTTCGGCGGCAGATAGGCCAGTGTAATCGGATCGAGATTTCCGCTTGCCACCGGTTCGGTTCCGGTGTCCCGCACGATGCGAACCTCCGTCGTCATATCCCTTAGTTCTTTCGAAGCCGAGCTAAGCGTAATCAAGGCAAGTCCGGGAGACGGGATGTCCTTGCACGAATCATCCATTGCGCCGGATTGATAGACCGACACTTGCATCTCGTGCATGCCGGCCATCAGCATGCAGCCCATGTCCATGTTCATATCCATGAAGCTGGAATTCTGGGCTCCGCCCGCGCTCCCGGCAGCACAATTCCCAAGATCAAGGCTGCCGCCAACCGGCCAATCCCAATCACTGGTCTATTTCCTCCTCAATTATTGGTCCGCGCGAGGCCGCGTTGTAGTTAATAGTGGGGGTTTTGCCAATCGCGCCATTGCCGCACAATCCAGACGGCG
>DATBYR010000098.1:0-4072 GCA_036513565.1 Methylocella sp.
TTTGGATTGATTTCGGCGCGAACCTCGGTCTCTTGACCGTAGCGGGACCGCGCGGCTTTCTGAATGGCGTCCTCCATCGAGGCGAGAACGATTTGCCGATCGATCGATTTTTCCCGCGCGACGGCATCGGCGATCTGCAAGAGTTCGAGCCTATTGGCGCTGACTGCCATCTGTGTCTCCTGTTTCGGGAGCCGCGCCGGACCGGCGTGCCGCCGGCAATTTGGCTTGGTTCGGTTTGCTTTGCTTGAATTTCGACCGCACGCCAGCGGGCAGAATTGGCTTGGCCTTGAGCGCGCCTCGCCTCGGCTCGGCACCCTCGCCTGGCGCCGCTTTCCGAGCCTCATCTGCAATGCTGGCAGCTTGGCCCTGAGCTGCTTTCGCGGCCCGCAGGGACTGGCGGATAAGCGCCTCGCTCAAAATCAGCCTTGCCTCGGCGACGTCGCCGAGCAAAAGCACAGCTTTGGCGGCTTCGCCTGGCTTGGCGTCGCTGCGATCAAGCGTCAACACGGCACTTCGGCCTTCGCCTTCGACGTCGCCAACAAAGCCGCGGAAGCGCTTGCGCCCGCTAACGCCGGTCGTCATCTCGATCCGTGCTTCCCGTGCAAAAGCGCGTCGGAAATCCGAGACGCGAACGAGCAAACGATCGATCCCAGGCGAGGAAATTTCGAGGCGATAGGCCCCTTTTACCGGATCCTCGACATCGAGGATGGGCGACAGAGCCGCGCTCACGATTTCGCAATCATTGAGGTTCATCGATCCGTCGGGACGTTCTGCCATGATCTGCACTGTCATTCCCGCTTGCGCCGAAAGCTTGACCCGGACCAGCCGGTATCCGAGACCGGTCAAAACCGGTTGCGCAACATGCGCCACACGCGCGGCAACTCCGGTTTCCTCGATCAAGCGAGGTTCATCGAGGACGCCTTGAGCCTGCGCCTCCATGCCATTGCTGTCGCGATCCAAACTTTGCCGGTCCATCGCGGTCCGCTCCGGCATCAAAATATCGAGGAACCACGCTTCCACCTCGAAGGAGCCCAAAAGCCAACAAAAAAGAGCGGGTCCCGAGGGGCTCTCAATAGAGCGATCGTTTCGATTAAACAACCGTCATGAGACGCAAGAACGAAAATCTATATAAGGCAATAGGCTTGCTTGGACAAGCTCCCGGCGCGGCAATGGCGGTAGCACACGATCTGTCCGGTTTAGGTAGTCGGCGCAAGCGGCCGCGCCGGCCGCTGCTTGGCATATTGCTGCATCAGCCCTTCGACGAGCTCCTCGCGGCATGAGCGGCTTGGCGGCCAGCGGGCTGTTTCGCCCAAGTCCGCTCGGCGGCCGGCCTGTGGAAATGGGGACAAGGCAAACACCTGGTCCATAGTCCAGCAGGAGAACAGAACCAGAAGAAGCGGGACGAAGCGGACATTTGATGTGCTAACAAAACCGGCCAAGTTAATTTGGGTTAGAAGTCATTAAGCATGAAGTGCGTTCCTCTCGGCGACCAACGTATTTGCTGTTTTGCCGTCATCCGCCGATGCCGAAGCCGATCAACCGCACTTTCGGTTGGCGTCGTCGAGAGTGGCTCGGCCAAACGCCGTTCGACAACGAAATTCATGATGGAGGTGAATTCCCCGGAGACATAAGTCTCAAGGTCTCGCAAAACGCCAGCGAGCTTTTTGAGAAAGGCTGCGGTCAGCTGGATTTGTCGTTTGGTCGTCGCAAGTCCCTGCAAAATTTCGCTGATCAGGTCCAGAGCTCCATAACCGCTAGCGGACGCGTTCAATCATTCTTGCCAGCAAACCACCTTGCCGAGATCCTCTTTGGTTTCCCGCGCCAGCTTCTGGCCGTTCGTGCAACGTGCTGAACTCGTATCGAGGTGAAGCCAGTCGAGAGGCAAGTGCCCCCCGGACAGGACGCATCGACGCACCACCACACGGCCGGCGGCTCCCCGTCACGGTTGCCCAAGCGGGCACTCAAAAACCGGCCGCCATCTTTTGATTTGATCAGGCCCAGTGAGCGGAATTTCGGTTTCGATCGCACGCAACCGGTCAAAGACGTAAGGCCGTTTTGGCACATCCAACGCCTGGCAAATTCCGGCCAGCATCGCCAGAGGCATCGTCTTGTAAAGAAGGCTCAAGTGCGGGTTCAAGACATAATTCACGGGCCGGGCATGACGATCTTTTATGGCGCCGGACATGTGGCGAACGACGCCGGATTCCTGAAATTGTATGAACAAAGTTTTTGTGTACTCGCTCGTGTGTTCAAGTTTCAGCGGTATTAATTCTACATGCGAATACAAGCTTGCGACCTCGAGCGCTATGATGTGGGTCTGAGCGTCATCGGACGGGCCGCAAGATACGGTAACGTGCGGTTCAAATTCGATGGCTTCATATTTATTCGCTAATTGTTGGACAATTGAGCGCAACCGGCCTTTGAGTGGTTCGGCCGGAAGAAGCCAAAAGCTGTGCTCCGTATAGCAGGAGAGTTGCGATTGTGGTTCAACTTGCATGGTCATCCCTGTTTAAATGGGTGCAGCCGACTGGTGGCGGAAGCGATGCGTTGTCGTGCGCGTGCCGGCATTCTAGTAAAGTTCGGCGTTGTTGCAGAAACCGTCAGCCAAAAGCAATCCGTGTAGATGATGGAATCTACCCGTATTTTGCGAGCAATAATGGGCAGCGCTCCCCACATCAAACCTTGGAAGCGGTTCAAACAAGCAGGGCCAGCTCTATCCGGCAAGTGAATCCAGTTCCCTTAACGGTGCGTTCCCGGCATGCCCCGCTTCCGCCATGCGTATTCAGCCAGCCGAACGGCATCCCCAGCCTGTTTCGTAGCCGTCCTTTTGGATTCGTGAACCGGAAAATGTTTTCGTTCCGTTCCAATCCTGCCTTGTTCATGGCATAAGCTGTCGCCAACTCGAATCACCTCGAATCACAAGGACAGACCGGCGCATGGCAAGGAATGGCGATCTTTTCGGCAATGCGGCACGCAAGGAGCCGCCCGCTCGACCGGGCCGGCAAACCGTGGCGTCGCAAAGCGGCGAGTCGCCAAACTACGAAACGTCCGGCGACCTCGGCTATACCGCCGCTTCGATCGAGGTGCTGGAGGGGCTGGAGCCGGTCCGGCGGCGGCCGGGCATGTATATCGGCGGCACCGGCGAGGCCGCGCTCCATCATCTTTTCGCGGAAGTTCTCGACAATGCGATGGACGAGGCGGTTGCCGGCCACGCTTCCTTCATCGATGTCCGCCTCGAGGCCTCGGGTTTTCTCACCGTGATCGACAATGGGCGCGGCTTTCCGGTCGATCCGCATAAGAAATTTCCGAAGAAATCGGCGCTCGAAGTCGTCATGACCATGCTGCACGCGGGCGGCAAATTCGATCAGAAATCCTATCAGACCTCGGGCGGCTTGCATGGGGTCGGCATTTCCGTCGTCAACGCGCTGTCGGAACGGCTCGAAGTGGAGGTCGCGCGGAGCCAAATGCTTTATCGGCAGATCTTCGCGCGGGGCCACCCAGTCACGCCCCTCGAAAAGCTGGGCAAGGTGCAAAACCGGCGCGGTTCGAGCGTGCGGTTCAAGCCCGACGAAAAGATTTTCGGCAAGGGCGCGAATTTCAAGCCGGAACGCTTGTTCAAAATGACTAGGGCAAAGGCTTATCTCTTCGGCGGGGTCGAGGTAAGGTGGCATTGCGCGCCGGAATTGCTCGAGCTGAATGGCAGCATTCCCCCCGACGCGGTTTTCCGCTTTCCCGGCGGCCTCAAGGACTGCCTTCTCCAGGATATCGAGGGCAAGGACCTCGTCACCGACCAGATTTTCGCGGGCAAGGTTGAAAAACAAGGTGGCCACGGATCGCTCGAATGGGCGATGGCCTGGCTCGCCTTCGACGACGGCTTCGTGCACTCCTATTGCAACACCATTCCCACCCCTGACGGCGGCACCCATGAAACCGGCCTTCGCGCCGCGCTGGCGCGCGGCCTCAAGGATCACGCCGAGCGGATCGGCCTGGCAAAGAAGGCGGCCTCGGTGACCGGCGACGACATCATGGCGTCCTGCGCCGCGATGGTCTCGGTCTTCCTTCGCGAGCCGGA
>DATBYR010000099.1:0-3744 GCA_036513565.1 Methylocella sp.
GCGGGGCTCGCTTTGGCGCTATCTCGCGACGCTCGCGTCCCTGACCCCGCTGATGATCTATGTCAGCGTCTCCAACGCGCCGTCGATTCTAAAGACAGTTTTCGGGGCGGCCGAGACCTGGAAACGCACGCCTAAGGCGCCGCCCCTTGCGGACGTTTCGCCGGCAACGGATCAGCTCAACGAGGTCTGATAACCGACGCGGCGGCGCTGCGATCGACTCGCGTGTACAAAGTGAATTGCGGGTCGAAGATGAACTTGAGCAACAGCCCACTCCACGATTTATGCGTCTTGAGTCCGGCGTAAAATTCCGGCGCCATTTGCTTCAGCCGTGGCAGCCGCGACCAAGGCACGTCGGGAAAATCATGGTGTTCGTTGTGATAGCCGATGTTGAGCGCGACGAGGTTCAAGGGACCGTAATAATCAAACGTCTCCTGGGCCGGATCGGAGGTAAAATGCTCCTGGAGCCAACGCGCGCCGAGCGGATGCAAGCCTCCGACCGAAAACCAGAAGGACGCGAAAAGATAAAGAAGCGCATTCGGGCCGAAGCAGACTAAGACGGCGAGATCGTAGAGGAAAACGCAGCCGCCATTGATGAATGTCCACCGGCTCCACATCGGCACGGAACCTTTCAGGCGGCCGAGGCGGGTAACCTGGAAGACCGGAAAAAGAAACATCCATGCCGCCTTGCCAAAAGCGCTTCCGCCAAACAGACGCGCTTCCCAATGACTCGGGAGATCGGCATCGTAATCGTAATCGCCAAGATGCGAATGGTGTTTCATGTGATAGCAGCGAAATCCCATCGCGGTCGGACAAGTGTTTGGCAGATCGGCGAGGATCGCGGTCCATTTGTTCAGGACATTGGATTTGAAGATGCAATTATGGGTCGCGTCGTGGATGACGACGAACATTGCGTGATTGGCGAAGGCGCCGATGCAAAAGGCGGCGGCCAAGGCCGCCCACCAGTGGGCGGGTCCGAGATAACCAAGCAGCGTCGCGATAGAGGTCTGTCCGGCGACGACGGCGAGAGTGATCGCGGCCGTCCTCCGGTCGTGGCCGATAAGACCAGCGGCTTCCGGATGCGCCGCCAGAATGGCGCGGCGGCGCGGCGGATGCGGACGCTTTTTCGGCGTCGCGATGAAGCCGGCGTTCGCCGCCGCGCGTTCCATGCGGGCGGGTCCGGCGTCTATTGAGTCAAGTCTCATGTGCCGATCATCCTCAAGCAATTCATGAAGTCAGGATCCGCGAACGCGGAAAATCGCTTCGCGGTCAAGATCATGCGAGCATAAAGCGCTCAGCGCTCTAGAATCAAGCCGCGAGATTTTTCTCATAGATGCGATGCACCTTTTCGATGCGCGCGCCGGAAAGTTCGATCGGCCGCCGCATCCCGAGATTGTCTTCCAAAACCCATCCGAATTCAACCTGTTCGATCGGACTCGATATGCTGCGCAGGCGCATTTCCTCGATGAAAGCCAGAATGACAGCGCCGCCCGCGATCCTGCGATGCAAGGCGCGGCGGATGCCAAAGAGGGCGAGCCGCCCAGACAGAAAGGCGTGCTTCCTGATTCGCGAGATCACACGCGCCAGACCAAAGGGGAACAGACGGCCGCCGAGATCGGCGGTTATTTCATGCAGGTTCGGCAAGACAAGTCCGAAAGCCTGCGGCACGCCGTCGAGTTCGATCATGAATCCGCCCTTCATGAATCCGCCTTCGGACGGCACCACCAATTTGAGCGCGTCGGCGCTCGACATGAACTCGTCGAGCGTGAAAGGAACAAAACCCCAATTCTCGCTCCACGCATCGTTGAATATCTCGATGATAATCTCTGCTTCCTTGTTGAGATTTTTTAGATCAAGGGCTCTGATATTGAGCCTTTTACGCCATTCTGGCCGCGCAACTATGCGTTGCTCCGCGACCCGGTCTTTCTCGCCGACGTCGTAGCGGTAGGAAATGAGATCGCGCGCCTTTGTGTAACCCTGGCGCTCCAGGGCGCGGCCCAAATAAGCCGGATTCCAAGGCACGAAGGTCATGGGCAGTTCTTCGAACCCCTGGACAAGCAGGCCGGACTCGCTGTTAATCGAGGGCGAAAATGGCCCATGCACGAGCGCGGCGCCACGTTGGCGGAGCCAGTCTTCCGCGACCCGCGTTAGACCAGCGACGACCGCGTCGTCGTCAATTGCGTCGAGACAGCCAAATTGCGCCCGCGATGCTCCGACAGGCGCATAGGCGTCGCTGTAAATCTGGGCAAAAATCCGGCCGGCAAGCTTGCTGTTTTTGCGGGCAAGCCAGGATTGCGATTGGACAAGTTTGAAATGCGGGTTGAGCTTGTGCGAAAACAAGGTCCAGCGCTCGGCATCGAGAGGCGGCGCGAAACCTGACTGACCTTTGTAGAGAAGCCGCGGCAAGCGGCAAAAGGCGAGAAAATTCCGCAGCCCATTCGCCGGAACGATCTCTATCTTACGCTCGGTCCTGCTCATGGAATTCGCCTTGCTTCTTTTCGAGCCCGCAGGTTCGAGCGAACTCCGCGCGGCTCTCGTCAAGTAATGCGAACCGGAGCCTGGCGCCGCCGTCAAGGCGCCGCGCTCAACAAACGGACCGGTGCCTCGCGCTGGCCTTCCCGCTTGGCCAACAGATCCGTTACGCCCCTCATCTCCGCCTCGGTGTGCAGCGCCGAAAGGAAAAAACGCAGACGCGGCTGGTCCTTCGGCACCCCGATTTGAATGATCGGCGGAACGTAATAGCCGTGGTCCATCAAATGGCTGGAAGCCGCCAAAGTCTCAAGGCTGTCCGAAAAAAGGACCGGGACGACGCCGCGCCCGATGGCCGGCCCCGTATCGAGCCCCGCGTCATGGGCAAGCTCCACGAAGAGTTCGGCATTTTGGCGCAGACGCTCAATGCGCCAAGTCTCTTCTTGCATCACTTGCAAGGCGGTCTCCGCCGCCGCCGTTATAACTGGCGATAGGCCGACGCTATAGACGAAGCCCGGCAGCGTATAGCGCAGCCATTCGATCACCGGCGCCTTGCCCGCGACGAACCCGCCGCAAGACGCCAGGGTCTTCGATAAAGTACCGATAGTGAGGTCGATTTGTCGCGGATCGACACCAACGTGTTCCCAGAGCCCGCGCCCTTCGTTTCCGAGCACGCCGATCGAATGCGCCTCGTCGATCAGCAGCCAAGCCTTGCGCCGCTCCTTGAGCTCGACAAGGCGGACTAGGTCGGCGATGTCGCCATCCATGCTGTAGAGGCCCTCGGCGACGATGAGGGCGTTACGCGAATTGCCGCGTCGTTCGCGCAAGAGAAAATCGAGATGGTCGAGATCGTTGTGACGGAAAATAATGGTTTCGGCTGTGGTAGCCTTGGCCCCGCTAACGATGCTGTTATGCGACAGTTCATCGATGAAAAGCGCGTCGTGCGACCCCAGTATATGTGAAATCGTCGTCACATTGGTGAGATAGCCGCTCACTAGGGCAAGCGCCGACTCGGCGCCGATAAATTTGGCGATGCTCGCTTCAAGATCGCGATGCGTCGATCGTTCGCCCCCGACGAGGCGGGAGCCGAGCGCGCCAATCCCCAACGTGTCCAGAGCCGCCGCGGCTGCGGTCTTCACCATGGGATGGGACGCGAGCCCCAGATAATCGTAATTGGCGAAACTGACGAAGCGCCGGCCGTTTATCCCGGCTTCCCGCCGCAAAGTGTCGATCGGCGCGAAAAACGGGTCACCGCCGTCGAGGTAAGCCTTTCCGGCG
>DATBYR010000100.1:0-7265 GCA_036513565.1 Methylocella sp.
ATGCCGACGCCGAGCGCCCGCAAGCGCCGCAAAGTGGCGAGGTTGGTTTTGCTTTCCGCCAGAAAAATGGATTCCGTGATCTCGAGTTCGAGGCGCGCCGCCGGCAGTCCCGTGCTCGCCAGCGTCGCGAAAACCATTTGAGGCAAGTTGCCTTTCTTGAACTGAACCGGCGAAAGATTCACCGCCACTTTCAAATCGTCCGGCCATGCCGCCGCCTCGGCGCAGGCTTGACGCAGCACCCATTCGCCAATCGGGACAATCAAGCCGGTCTCCTCGGCGAGCGGAATGAACTTCGCCGGAGCCACCACGCCACGCAAGGGATGGTGCCAGCGAAGCAGCGCCTCGAAGCCGGAAATGACGCCGGTCTCAAGCGTGACGAGAGGCTGATAATAGACTTCGAATTCGCCCGCTGCGAGCGCTTTGCGCAAATCAAGTCCCAGCGAGTGGTGGGCCCGAAGGCTGGCGCCCATGCCGGGCTCGAAAAAGCAGAAGGTGCGCCGGCCGTCCTCCTTGGCCTGGTAGAGCGCCATGTCGGCGTTCGCCAGAAGTTGCTCGGCGGTCTCGCCGTCGGCTGGCGCAAGCGCGATGCCGACGCTGGCTCCGATCTCGACCTGTTGGCCTTCGATATCGTAAGGCTCGCTCAAGAGCGTCACGATGCGTTCGGCCAAGATGCCCGCCTCATGCGGTCCGGCGAGCCCCAATTGCAGGACCGCGAATTCGTCGCCGCCGAATCTCGCGACCATGTCGTAGTCGCGCAAGCACGCGCGGAGACGCTCCGCCGCCGCCACCAAAAGCTTGTCGCCGGCGGGGTGCCCCAAGCCGTCGTTGACGGTCTTGAATTGATCGAGATCGAGATAAAGAACGGCGAACTTGTCCCGATCCCGGCGCACCCGCAAGAGCGCTTCGTCCAGGCGCTCGTGAAACAACACCCGGTTCGGCAAACCGGTCAGCGCGTCGTGATGCGCCATATGGGCGATGCGAGCCTCGGCCTGGCGCTTCGCCGTCACATCCATGACCGCGACAAGCTGCGCGGGCCGGTCGCAAAACATGGTGTTGCGCCAATAAGTGAGGACGTCGATTTGCGTCCCATCCGCCTTGAAATGTTGCCAAAGGCGGCTGGGACCGTCTCCGCTCAACTGTGGCGTGTTTCGAATCGCTTGCGAGATGGCGTCCCTGTCGCGTTGCGGCACTATGTCGAGCAAGGTCAACTTCAAGAACGACTCTCTGGGATAACCGTAATGCACGACCGCCGCGTCGTTCACCGCCAGGAATTTCAGGGTTTCGGGATCGAACAGCCACATCGGAATCGGATTCGAGTCGAATAGCAATTTGAACGATTCTTCCGCCTCGTGAGCCTCGGTCTCGTCCCGGTATGTCCCGATCCAGCGGACCGCTACACCATGTTGATCCAAAACCAATTCGGATTCGTGATGAACCCGTCTCACCGCGCCCCCAGGCTGGACGATGCGAAACCGGAGGTCAACCCGCGGCATGTAACGAAGCCGGCCCGCGGCGGCGGTTTGGTGAGCGGGTTCCTGCTTTTCACACGCGGCCCGATCGTCGGGATGAAAGAGAGCGCGGAAAGCATCCCCCACCGGCGCGGGCAGGTTTGAATCGAGACCGAAGATTAGGTAGGTTTCGCCGGACCATTCGATGGCGCCAGTCCGCAAATCCTGTTCGATGCTGCCGGTATGGGCGATCCGCTGAGCGCGCGCCAAATGGTCCGCGCTGCGCCGGAGCCGCTCCGCCAAATAATTATCGACGGTCACGCCAAGTAGGCCGAGCGCGGCGATGAGAACCATGACCGTAGCGATCGCGATGGCGAGGATGGTTGGGGCGACGGCATGGCCGGGCACCGCGATAAGCGGATCGGGCACAAGAGTGACGGCCGCCATGGCCGTGAAATGAAGCCCGACAATCCCCAGGATTAGCAGCACCACGGCCATGAGGCGGCCGCCCAAGGCCGGTCCCCGTAATAAGACATGCATCGCGGCGGCGGCGAAGGCCATGGCAATGGCGACCGACGCCAGGACATAGCCGGCGTCCCAGTGCAGTTGGGCGGGCGCCCGCAACGCGGCCATTCCTATATAATGCATCGCGGCGATGCCCGCCCCAATCATGGTGCCGCCCTCCACTGGAGCCGCACACCGGTGGGCGACAAGCATCCCGAGCCAGACGGCTCCTATCGCGGCAAGGAACGAAATTGCGGTCAAACCGGCATCGTAGTTTATGGGGAATCCCGGCTCAAACGCCAACTCGACAATGAAATTGGCTGACCACACGCCCGCGCCGAAGACCGTGGCCGCCACGAACAACCAGGGAAGGGACCGGTCCCTCTCCGCGTCATTCGCACGAACGAAAAGATTCATGGATATCAAGCAAGCGGCAACGCAAATCAATGCGGCGAGAAAGACGAGCCGGAGATCATATTGTTCGGTAAGACAGGCGTAAGCGCGCTGCATTGTCTAACCTTCGTCGGTTCGGATCGTTGTCCCGCCGCCGGCGCCGGATTAGGGAAATTGTTGAGACAATGGACCGGCCGCGCCGGCATCCGGTGCTTTTCGCCCGTTCTCCCCCAAACGTGTCACACGGCTGTTGCGTTTTGCTATTCCGGAATGGGCAAGTTTTACCTTGTTGGCGGATTGAGCCGCCGCCGGGCCCCTCGGATGAACGACACTTAAACGTTTGCCGGAAAATCTGATTCGGCGTTCAATTTCCTGATCGAACAAAGCTTGATCGAGGCGGAGAAAATCGCTTAGGCGAACTCAATTCCGATTTGCGTAGCCTTCCGCCAAGTCACGCGGCAATTGCGGATGGATGCGTGGTCAAGCACAAGATCGAATGAATCCGGAATTCCGATGGGACTTTCCACTTTGAGGCAAGCGCCCCGGTCCGACAGGTTGGAGACCGTACAATCGATCGTCGCCCAGTGACCCTTGAAGATGATCCGCGCTCTCTTGAGAGCGCGGCGACGCGCTACGTTTCGGCGCTCTTGCGTCGGCTTTTCCATCGTTCGATTTTCCGCCACTGGCATTGCGGCTTCTTTCCCTCGTTTCAAGATACCATGCCAGAAGGCCGTTACGTTTTGGTGTTTTGGGACGCGCGATTTTTACCTTGTTGGCCGGGTGAGCCGCCGCCCGGCGCGATCGCCGAGCGTTAACCGCTTCGCTTGCAACTGCGATCCGCTAAATCGCGTCCGCCTGCCGGCGATCATGCTCCAGCCGAGCATTTCGCTTGACTTCCGGCGTCAAAGGCACCATGTAAAATTATCTGCTATAATGTGGATGTTGACGTTTTGGCCGCGTGACGAACGTTCGCCGTTCTCCTTCCTGGCGTGCAACCTAATTTCCTTCGATTGCCCAGGCCACGTGGGGCGTCGCCTCAAAATTCCGTTGCCGCCGCGCCAGATTTTCCGGCTCGCGCCCCGGCTCAAAGAAAGACCAACAATTGACTGATTTCTCCCGGCTCGGCCTCGCCGCGCCGCTTCTGCATGCTCTGACAAAACAAGGTTACTCGCATCCAACGCCAATCCAGACACAAGCAATTCCGCCCATCATGGCGGGCCGCGACCTCATCGGCATAGCCCAGACCGGCACCGGCAAGACAGCGGCCTTTGCCCTGCCAATCCTGCATTATCTTGCAACGCATAGACGCACCGCTCCGCGCGATGGCTGCCGCGTCCTGATTTTGAGTCCGACGCGCGAGTTGGCGAGCCAGATCGCCGAGAGCTTCCGGCGCCTTGGCGCGGGCCTTCCTTTGTCGATCGGCGCCGTTTTCGGCGGCGTGCCGCACGGCGCGCAGATCAAGGCGCTCGCGCGCGGCCTCGACGTTCTGGTGGCGACCCCAGGCCGCCTCGAGGATCACCTCGACGCCCGCGCGGCGCGCCTCGGTGAGACCGAATTCTTCGTCCTCGACGAGGCCGATCGCATGCTTGACCTTGGTTTTGTCAAGGCCATCCGGCGGATCATCGGCACCCTTCCAAAACGCCGGCAGAACCTTTTTTTCTCGGCGACGATGCCAAACGAAATCGCCACGCTCGCGGGCGACCTTCTGGTCGACCCGGTCGAGGTGTCCGTGACTCCGGTGGCGAAACCCGCCGACCGCGTCAGCCACCAGGTCATGCTCGTTGAAACAAGCCGCAAGCGCGATCTCCTCGTCAAGCTTTTCGGCGATGCGCGAATGACCCGGACCCTCGTCTTCACAAGGACGAAACGCGGTGCCGACAAGGTCACCCAGCATCTCGACCACAGCGGCATCGCGGCTTGTGCGATTCACGGCAACAAGAGCCAGAGCCAGCGGGAACGTTCGCTCGAAGCATTTCGCGGCGGCCGCGTCCGTGCCCTCGTCGCAACCGACATAGCGGCGCGCGGCCTCGACATCGACGGCGTCACGCATGTGGTCAATTTCGAGCTTCCCGAAGTGGCGGAGGCCTATGTTCACCGGATCGGCCGCACTGCGCGGGCCGGCGCCGCGGGCATCGCGATTTCTCTCTGCGACGGCGCCGAGCGGGCGCTGTTGCGCAACATCGAAAAGCTGACCCGCCTGCAATTGCCGATGCTTGACCGGCGCGGCCCTCCACCAACAGCGGCGCGGCGGGCCGAGGCGCCCGCGCGGCCGGCAGCGCAAAGCCGCCGCCCGGACAACAGCGAGCATTATCATTCCCGGAAGCCCGGGACCGGAGCAAGGGCTAAGGCCGCGCCGAGCGCCGATGGGTTAAGCATACCGCTGTTTTTGGCGAAAAAGGACCAGCGGGGGAATCCCCGGGCGCCGCATAGGCCGGTCCATTTTGGCGCCTCCGCGAGAACGGAAAAACGGCGTCCGGCAAGCAGCGCGGCTTACCCAAGGTAATGTCCAAGCGGTGCGGCGGGCTTTCGATAAATTTCACCGCGCTGTCCTTGGACGCCCGTCTCAGGCGATTCGCAAAGCGGTGGCGGCGCGGCGTGGAATTCGAGCGCGCAGTTTTATCCGTGCGGGTAAGCGAAGTCAGGGAGTGCGTCAACGCGCGGCGTGACAAGGGCAATAATTCGCGCGACATTGCGCGCAGATACAATGTGAGCCACAGGACGATTTTGAGACTAAAGGGTTGAGATGGGGGGCTGATGCCAACTATTTTCAGACCTGACAACGAGCCCTATCTTGGCCGCGAATCCTTGGTCGCGTTTGATCAACTTATTGTTGCATGTCTAAAGGCAAACGAGCAAATTGCATCAAAGACCCACGTGGCGGACAAGAGTCGCCTGCAGCTAGCCGCGTGTCAAATCATCCCTTCTGGCATCAGTTTAGCGCTTTCCACGAGGGAACTTGTACGTCAAGGCTATTTGTATGGGGCGCTTGTTCTGGGTCGCCCGTTGGCAGAACGCGCAATGACCATTCTGTATCTGCACAAACTTCCAACGAAACTTGATATTTGGCATGATGGCTGGAGTTACAAGAAGCGGCCGAGTCTTGCTAAAATGATCAATGAAATAGGTGCGGATAAATTTCCTGGTGTTGGCGGAACAATCACAGATCGCATGAACAGTCTTACGCACGGTGATCCTGAAAGTGCCATGTGGAACACAATCAAAACGGGTGACGCATCTTATTCTCATCCGGTATCGAAGATATTGGATAGACCAGACATTTGCGATCACGTATGTTTGGAAGCAGCAAGTTGGCTCGCCGTGCTGATAGGAATGGCGATCGCTATTTTCCCGATAAGCAAAGAATCATAGCATTGCCGCTGAAAGCGTGTGTGTGGCGCCGGATCTTGATACGGTGTTTCTGATAATGCACGATCTCGCGCGCAGCGGACGCCCGCCTCAACCGAATTGCAAAGCGGCGGCGGCGCGGCGCGCGACTTCTTCGCGCTCTCGCTGAAACTTGGTGTTTTCCGCGCGCAGGCTGGCGACCAACTCCGGACCGGCGTTCGCGGGCGTTCCCCCCGCGAAGGGTGGTCTTGGATCATATTCCATGGCAAGCTGGGCGCGTTTTGCGGGTTCCTCGCCGAAGAGGCACGCCGCCAGGGTCAGGGCAAAGTCGATCCCAGATGTCACGCCCGCGCCGGTCACTCGGTTGCGATCGATGACGACGCGCTCGCTCACAGGTACCGCGCCGAAATAGGCGAGCTGATCGAGCGAAAGCCAGTGGCTGGTGGCTCGATAACCGGTGAGGAGCCCCGCGGCGGCCAAAACAAGGGATCCGGTGCAAACCGAGGTCACATAGCGGGCGCCGCTCGCCCGCCGCCGCAAAAAGGAGAGAACCTCTTTATCTTGGTCCTTCTGTCGACGCCCGGCGTCTCGGCGAGGTAATTAAAAACCTTCGCTGGCTCACGCTCGCCGAGCTGTGTGCCGTCGAGATAAATGCGAATTTGGACGCCGCGATCGGCGGCACGTCTGAGCGCCTGCATGACGGACCAGTCTGTCAGGACATAGGCCGCCATATCGATTTCATGCTGGGCGCCGTCGATCAACGCCACGTCGATATGTTCGAGGTTTTCCGCTGGCGCATAATAAATGGAGGCGCGGGGTCGGCTTTGCCTGGCGCGCGCGTGGCGAGCAATAGACACCCCGCGATGCGGGCGCGGGCCGCACGGCATGGCATCAATCAAAGCCCATCCAGTAGAAGAATCCAAGAATGTGAAGCGCCAAAAGAGCGCCGATTATTGCGTGAAGAAATCTCTCTTTTCCAAACATCATGTACCCCGGCTTGCGGCGGAATGAATTTCAAGACCGTCTAGGTTTCCTAAACTTCACGCCGCGCGGAACGCCGGGGTGAGCGATCAATCATTTCAGGAATCCTTTTTCCTTCAGCCAATCTTCCATAACCTTTTGAATCAAGCTTGACGTCGGCCGCTTGTCTTCCTTCGCGGCTTTATCCAGCGCGGCTCGCACATGCGTGTCGAAGCGGACGGACGTCACGACGCCGGACCCGGTCTTGCCAACCTTGGCAGTTTTCTTTGGTACCCTTGCCAGCATTTATTTTTCCTGCTATTGACATGTTGCGTAAGATTGCGTCTGTTCTCAGATGGCACATTGCATACGCTAGTAACGAAAGCAAGGAGCAAACATGACACGAGCACTTCAAAAACACCTCATGGGGCGGCAAGACCAGACCTTTGCCGCAGGGGCTGCGCCTGGTGGATTGCCGGCGGGAGGCTAGCCACAATGCAACAATGCAACAGACGTCTTCGCTGCAACCCACCGATTGCCAGTTATCGCTTCAGGGCTCTAAAAGTTCCACGTGGCGTTGAAACATCACGGCGTCGTAACAAACCCTCAATACAA
>DATBYR010000101.1:0-4008 GCA_036513565.1 Methylocella sp.
GCTGATCCGCCAAGGCCTCTTCCGCGAGGATCTGTTTTTCCGTTTGAACGTCGTCCCTTTGCGGCTGCCGCCGTTGCGCGAACGCCTCGAGGATATCGGCGATCTCGCGCAACATTTCTTCGTGCTCGCCGCCGCCGAAGGTTTACCGCTCAAACGGATCGAACCCGATGCCCTCGACCGCCTCAAGCGCTATCGTTGGCCAGGCAATATTAGGGAACTCGAAAATCTCACCCGCCGGCTCGCCGCCCTCTACCCCCAAGAAGCGGTCACGGCTCAATTGGTTGATTTGGAACTTGGCGGGGATGCTCCTGGGACCGGGCCGCATTATCCGGCGGCGCTCAACCCGGAGAACGGGCGGTCAGGGGAGCCGGGGCGGCGCCCGACGCTTGCCGGCGCGATGGAGCGGCATCTGTCCGAGCTTTTCCATGAGCATGGCGCGAGCCTGCCGCCACCAGGACTCTATCACCGGATCTTGCGTGAGATCGAATATCCGATGATTTCCGCGGCGCTCGCCGCGACCCGGGGCAACCAAATCAAGGCCGCCGAACTATTGGGGCTGAACCGCAATACCTTGCGCAAGAAAGTGCGCGATCTCGAAATCAGGTGGATGCGCTCGCCGCGCTAGGGGATGATCCGCGACGAAGGGATCTCGGTTTTGATGAGAGCGGATCGGGCGGCCTCAATACTCTTGCCGGGATCAATATACTCTTGCCGGGATCAATATGATATGCGGCGATGGCGTGACCAACAAGGTAAGTAACAATTCAGAAATTCATGAAATCAATATATTATCGCGCTTTTCGATCTCGTGACCTAACGTTCCCTGGGGTCCCTCCGGATAAGCGCGGCCGTTGATGGATATCCATCCGGCCCCCGAAATGTCGCAATCTTGCAACAGCGTGATATTATGGCAACGTGATTCACCTTTTCTTGTAACGCACGACGCCTGACCCCCTTCCATGTCTTTTTGCCGGCGGCCATGGGTGATCAAAAAACATCACGGCGGAGTTTGGGAGAGAAAAACGACCCGCCCAGATTTGCCGCCCGGTTCGGGCCGGCGGCCGTTATCCTTGCGCTCTTCATCGGGCTCATCAGCTTTCTGATTTTTTCCGACTATACACCGATTGCTCCGACAGACTCTGTCGTTCTTGGCCTGTTTGTCGCCAATATCCTTTGCATCCTCCTCGTGTTCGGATTCATCCTCGCCGAAGCCTATACGCTTTTCAAGGCACGCCGCGCGGGCGTCGCCGGGGCGGGGCTGCACATACGGATTGTCGGACTGTTTTCGATCATCGCGGCCGCGCCCGCGTTGTTAATGGCCTGGGTCGGTTCGGTGACGCTGGAACGCAGTCTCAATCCGTCGTTCATGCAGGATGGACGCGGCGTCGTGCAGCGCACTGTCGACGCGGCGCGCTTTTATAGTGAAAGTCAATGCCTGTCGCTGCTTCGGGAAGCGAGGCTAACGGCGTCCGATCTCGATCGCGCCAAGCTCATGTTCGAGGTAGACCGGCCGTTGTTCCGTGATTTTTTTTCATCGCGGGCGCGGACTCTCGGCTTCACCACCGCGGCTCTTTTGAAGTCCGGCGGCACGGTGGTCGAGCAGGTGGATACAGGCGCCGTGACCGGCAATGCCCTGGCCCCGCCGGGGCCGGGCGACTTCGAAGATGCAAAAAAAAACGAGCCCGTGTGTTTAATCCTCGATGAAGGCCGGACCTTCGTCGCCTTACGGACGTTGCTTTCGTTTCAGGACACGTTTTTGTACGTAGCAAGGCCCGTCGATCCGTTCACGGTGGAGTTTCCGCGCCAGGCCGCCTGGCTCGTCGCGTTCTACGATGGTTTTGAGAGTCACCGGCGCGGCATAAGAATCGCTTTCGCGACCATGTTCGTCCTGATCGCCCTCATCATGCTGTTATCCGCGACCTGGCTCGGTCTTTCCTTCGCTGACAGTCTCGTGGCGCCGATAAGGCGCTTGATCGCCGCGACCGACGAGGTCGCCTCGGGTAATCTCCACGTTCAGGTTGGGGTGCATAAATCCGAGGGCGATCTTGCCCATCTCGGCGAAACGTTCAACAAAATGACCTCGGAACTAAGCCTGCAGCAGCGCCGGCTAATCGCGGCGAGCAAGCTCATCGACGAGCGGCGGCTCTTCACCGAGGCGGTTCTCTCCGGCGTTCCGGTCGCGGTCGTCGGCATCGGTCCGGCAGGCGAAATTACCGCGCTCAATCCGTCGGCTGAAAAATTGCTCCCGCAAAGCGGCGAGACGGCCGCGCGGATCGCCGGTCAACCGATCGCAACCGTGCTGCCGGAACTAGAGGATATGCTGGCCGGCGCGCGTTCCGGTCAATCCCGGCTGGTCCAAGGACAAATTTCGCTTCCCCGCGGTGGCCTCGATCGTCTTTTCAACGTGAGCATCACCAGCGAGCCGAGCGAACGCGCCGACAGGAGCTATGTCGTAACACTCGACGATATCACCGATCTCGTGACCGCGCAGCGGATGGCGGCGTGGGCCGATGTCGCCCGTCGGATCGCCCATGAAATCAAAAATCCCCTGACCCCGATCCAGCTGTCCGCGGAACGGCTAAAACGCAAATATGGGCGTCTGATCGAGCAAGACCGCGACGTTTTTGACCAGTGCACCGACACGATCGTCCGGCAGGTCGACGACATCAAGCGCATGGTGGATGAATTTTCGTCTTTCGCGCGGATGCCGAAACCCCGCCTCGAAAGCGACGACCTCGGAGAATGCGTGCACCAGGTACTGTTCCTTATGCGGGTCGCGCATCCGGGCATTCTGTTTGAAGACCGGCTGCCGCATGACTCGGTCCGGGTCCCGTTCGACAGGCGGCTTTTGTCCCAAGCCTTGACGAACATCGTCAAGAACGCGACCGAAGGGATTGCCGCGCGCACCGGCGAAACGGGCTTCCAGGGGAAGATATCGGTGGCGGTCACCGTGGCCGGCCACGCCGTTACGATCGACGTGATCGACAACGGCAATGGTTTTCCCAAGGAGAACCGGCAAAGGCTCCTCGAACCCTACGTGACGACGCGCGCGGACGGAACGGGGCTGGGCCTCCCGATCGTCGCTAAAATCCTCGCCGAACATGGCGGCGGGCTCGAATTGCGGGATCCGCCAAGCGGGCGTGGCGCGTGGGTCAGGCTGTTTTTTCCTTTGGGACACGATCATGGCGCGCATAATCATGGCGGGGATTGGAATAAAACCATCCCTGTTGAAGCCGGAAAGGGAGGGTGAAGAAATTCATGGCGAGCGATATTCTGATAGTGGACGACGAAGCGGACATACGTGAAATTGTTTCCGGGATATTGGCGGACGAAGGCCATGGCACGCGCACGGCCAAGAATTCCGACGAGGCTTTGGCCGCGATTGGCGCAAGACGCCCGACCCTCGTCTTTCTCGATATTTGGCTACAAGGCTCGAGACTCGACGGCTTGCAGCTACTGAAGATCGTCAAGGAGCAGAACCCGATGCTGCCGGTCGTCATGATTTCCGGTCACGGCAATATCGAGACGGCGGTCTCCGCGATAAAGCTCGGCGCCTATGATTTCATCGAAAAGCCGTTCAAGGCGGACCGCCTAGTGCTGGTCGCGCAACGCGCGCTCGAAGCCTCGCGATTGAAGCGCGAGGTCACCGAGCTGCGCACAAGGGCCGGCGGAGCCAACCGGATCGTCGGCAAATCCGCCGTGATCAACCAATTGCGTCATGTCATCGAGCGCGTCGGGCCAGCCAATTCGCGGGTTCTGATCACCGGCTCGCCGGGCGCGGGCAAGGAACTCGCCGCACGCGGCATCCACGACTCGTCGGCCCGCGCGGACGGCCCGTTCGTCACCATCAACTCGGCGACGATCGCGCCGGAAACGATGGAAATGGAATTGTTTGGAACCGAAGCCAAGGAGGGAAGCAGCCGCAAGGTTGGCGCGCTCGAGGAAGCACACGGCGGCACGCTCTACCTCGACGAAATCGCCGATATGCCCAGGGAGACCCAGGGCAAG
>DATBYR010000102.1:0-6539 GCA_036513565.1 Methylocella sp.
GCCTCGGCGTGCGAAAGCCGCCAACCCAATGGCTCACCGCCTTGGCGGTGACGCCAAGCCGTGCGGCAAAGTCCCTTTCGCTGAGATCGCTTGACGAGAGGTAATCCGAAAGCTTCATATGCGGACGCTGGAACAAACCGCCCCCGCCGTCAACGAGAAAATTTTGCGCCATGGAACAAATTGTTCCACATTCTAGTTACGAAGCCGTCCGCGGGGCGCATTCGGCCAGGCGTCGTGGATGCGAACGATTAGCAGTGACAAACTATGGTGGCGCACTGCGTTTAACAATGCCCGCTAGCCGTTAAGGCAACAAGGCGTTTGCCTCCCGCCAGAGGCGTCGCACAACGTCTCCGGCAGGTTCAGCGCGAGCCATCGCGCCGGACTGTCCCACCCATGCTTGCAGCCGGTCCTGGTCGTTCGTGCTCTGCGCGTCGTCCCGCAACGCTTGGGTCAGGCCGCGCTGGATGGGGTAGGGCGCGGGCGGGGGCGCGCCATGTCCGGCGGCGGCCCGGACATAGGCGTTATTAACGCTTCGTCCCATCGCGCCCATCGCGCCGGCGTTGGCGACGGCTACACTCAAGGCCACCGGGCACGCCCCTGCCATCGGCGCAAGCAGAATGGGAATTTTTAGGCCGTAGACCTCGCAAAATTTTTTCGCACGGGCGCGGGCGGACGACGGGGAAGCGCCACAAGGCGAAATTTCCGATCCAGGCATCGGCAAATCTTTCGCCTTCATGGCGCAAACGGCCATTTCGGGCCTTCGCCGACCTGGGCGCGGTGGCGCAAAAACTGATCGGCGAGTACGCAGGCGACCATCGCTTCGCCGACCGGAACCGCGCGGATTCCAACGCAAGGATCGTGGCGGCCTTTTGTCACGATTTCGGTCTCGGCGCCGGAACGATCGATGGTCCGGCGCGGTTGCAAAATCGAGGAGGTGGGCTTGACCGCGAAACGCGCGACCACCGGCTGGCCAGTGGATATCCCGCCGAGTATTCCGCCCGCGTGGTTCGACAAAAAAAGCGGCGCGCCGTCCTCGCCCCGGCGTATCTCGTCGGCGTTGGCTTCGCCGGAAAGGCCGGCCGCGGCAAAACCGTCGCCAATCTCGACGCCCTTGACCGCGTTGATCGACATGAGAGCGCTCGCCAATTCCGCGTCGAGCTTGCCATAGATTGGCGCGCCCCAGCCCGGCGGCACATTCTCGGCCACGATCTCGATGACGGCGCCGATGGAGGACCCTGCCTTGCGGATGGAATCGAGATAGGCTTCGAAAAAAGCCGCCGCCTTGGCGTCGGGACAGAAAAATGGATTCTTGGCGCACTCGTCCCAATCCCAATTTGCCCGGTCAATCTTATGCGGACCCATTTGCACGAGCGCGCCGCGGATCAGCACCTTATCGACGATTTTTCGCGCGATGGCGCCCGCCGCGACCCGCGTGGCCGTTTCGCGCGCGGAAGAACGGCCGCCGCCGCAGTGGTCGCGGATTCCATATTTCGCATCATAGGTGAAATCGGCGTGGCCCGGCCGGTAGGTGTCCTTGATCGCGCCGTAATCTTTGGAGCGATGGTCGGTGTTCTCGATCAACAGCGCGACCGGCGTTCCGGTCGTCACCTGGCGTTTGGTTTTTTCGTCGTGAAAAACGCCGGAGAGGATTTTGACTTGATCGGCCTCTTGCCGCTGGCTTGTGAACCGCGACGTGCCGGGACGCCGCTGATCGAGGAAGGCCTGGATGTCGCTTTCTTCGAGCGGGATCAAAGGCGGACAACCGTCCACGACGCAGCCGATCGCATACCCATGGCTTTCGCCAAACGTCGTCACCCGGAAGAGATGGCCAAAAGTGTTGTGGGACATGGAATTCGACTATGCGGCCAGCTTGTCCTGGCGCTTCTGCTGCTTTTCTGGCTAGTGTTGGCGCACCATATGCCAATTCGGACCGGGGCACAAAGCTGGGGACAACAGCCGAATACCGCATACAAAAGTGCAATGATTGGCTCATGGAAACCCACAAGCCGCGGTTGGCTTGCGGCCCTAAAAACCTTACAAGGCCGAAGACGGCGGATTTATCTTCCATCTAGTAAGATCGATCGATTTTTTGGTGCGATAGAAATCGGGCAGCGGCCGTGCCGCGATCTTGATACCTGTCACGGCAAGTCAGCTTCGTTGTAAGATCCCATCGTATTGCGGTCGGCATCTCTGACCACCGAGCCGCTGCCTGTCACACACGCGCGATACGGCGGCCATAAGGACGGAGCATTTTCGCACGGGAATTTTGCACCAAGAAAACCTCGTAATATCAGGGGCAATTTTGGTGCAGAATTCTTTATGCACATGCGCATCGCGCCGACATTTTTTTCATTCGGCGCGGCTTGCTGGACTCAGCCCCAGACTGTTTCCGCCCTTCGCTTGAAGCCCGCAGATTGAATCTGTTCAACGCCGATTCGTCCATATACGGCTCAGGTAACAAGCTAGTAAAATGAGGATATTCTATCTGCTAGAAACGTTCGAAGGGTATCATCAGGATACCAGGCGTCATCAAGCTTTAAATTTGCTGCCATACTTATCGCGGATGACAAGGTATTTAATCTGAATCGTCCAAAACAAGCCAACCTTTTTATGTTGTTCCGGTCAGTGGCGTGCTGCATCATTTCACACAGAATGTGAAGGACGCGATCTGACTCAATTTGCATAGCAATGATAGTGCTCGCAGCAAAGCTCCCTTGCATAGGCTCCTCTGGAACAAAATTCCAACGCAGACTTGTTGCTGCGGGAAGAGCAAATAGTTCTAAATGTTCGAACAATTCATCAGCGTCAAGATTGGTATATATGAACTTATCATAGAACGCTCTGTCCGCCATTCGCATTAGGACAAGAATTGTAATAGCATTTACGAAACGAGATTCAACGCCGTCGCCGTCGAAACCGCGCAGGATGACGCTTAATTGCCTCATACACTTGTCCTGATCCCGAAGGCCTAGATTCCACGCGGTGGAGCACGTGGCAAACGTGCTTGCGACATTCAGATTTTCTGTTTGGAGACGAACGTCCCACCTCGCGGCAAGCATTTTGGAGAATTCGAAATTATCCGGGCGCGGTAGGGAAAATGTCCAGTCTATAAGGCGTGTAAGATAGCCACTCTTGTCAATCCCAGTACCGTATACTACATCTACGGTTCGTTCAAGTTGAGTTAAGTTGGCAGCTATGATGAATACAACACCATCTACGGAGAAAACGTGCTTTATGGTCTCCAGCATTTCTATTGCATATGTCGGACGGCAGCGATCCAGTTCATCAATTATTACGTATAGGCAGCGCTTGTCAGTGCTGGTGCTAGTACTGTCAGTACTAGCACGAACTTGAATGTGATGCGCAGTTTCGGACAATAACTTCCTAAACGATAATATAGAATTCTTTGCTTCGATAAAATTAGTCGTGGCATCTTCACCCATTTTTTCTGCGAGATCCGCAAAACCCTTCTTGAGTTCTTCGAGTTCAATAAGCCCTGCTGTCGCAATCTTTAATGCGGCAGGCAGTCCTCGGCGGAGGAGATATCGGCCCGCTTTTGCCCCGAATTGAGTAACTGTTTTCTTTCGGTCAATGAAACCTTGCTCAGATAGCTGCTCCGTAATTTCAGAAATAACCACTAGGAAGGGATCATCTGCGAAGTCGGTCTTCCACGCATCAATAAAAACGCAGGGCAGCCCAACACTCTGAAGGTCCTTCGCTAAGCCCGTCACAAAGAATGTTTTGCCCGTCCCGAATTCACCGCTCAGATTTACTACTGGCCAATCGGTTATGCGACTGAGTACCGAGCGGAGTCTCTCGGACAAATGTTTCCGGCCCAGGACATCATTTATCCATGGGTCCTTCGACTCAGAATTATTATCGTGTTCACCTGCTGGCATCACATACAATCTGAGGACTTGCCGCCGGGCCAAAGCGAACGCGAGAACGCAATCGTCTTCCGTATAGCATCTACGCCATCGGAAAGCAAAATCCGCTCAAGATAAGCGCGTGAGGTGACTTGGCGAAAGCGACGTTAATGCCGAAACGACACCGCGAATTGATTGACGACCAAGCCGAAAGCGAAAATGAAAGCGCTCGCAATCGCGTTCACCGAGCACCGTGAAGATCTGGCCTCAGCTGTTCGACCCTGGCGTGTCCCCCCTCGTCCTGATTATCATTCTCAGCGGAGCTGGATTGCGAACCATTATCCCTTCTCCCTGAGCAGCCGCCCCTTTTCGCGGTTCCAGTCCCGCGTCTTTTCGGTCTCGCGCTTGTCGTGCAATTGTTTTCCGCGGGCGAGCGCGATTTCAATTTTCGCCCTGCCCTTTTCGTTGAAATAAATTTTTAGCGGCACGATCGTCATGCCCTGGCGTTCGGTGCCCTGCGCGAGCTTCGCGATCTCCCGCGATTTCAAAAGCAGCTTGCGTGGCCGCTTCGGCTGATGGTTGAAGCGATTGGCTTGCAGATATTCGGGGATATTCGCATTGACGAGAAAAACTTCGCCCGCGCGATCGACGCTCGCATAGCTTTCTGCGATGGTGGCCTTGCCGGTGCGCAGCGATTTCACCTCGGTGCCGCTCAGCATCAGCCCGGCCTCGAAAATCTCGCCGATTTCGTAATTGTACCGCGCCCGCCGGTTGTCCGCGGCGATTTTTCGCGGGCGCTCCTGCTTAACTGCCACTTAACACCCCGCGCGATTTTGCTTTGTCACGCATGAGTGAGCCCAGCATGGATCATTGCCGCCTTGATCGCGGCTTGCGCTGTCTCCGAGGCGGGCAGCATGGGAAGCCGTATTTCGTCAAGAATCTTGCCGAGCAAGGAGAGCGCATATTTGGGACCCGCCGGACTGGGTTCGACGAACAACGCCGCGTGCAGCGGGGTCAATCGATCTTGCAGCTTGAGAGCCGCGGCGAAATCGCCGCCAAGACACGCCTCCTGCATTCGCGCACATTGTTTGGGCGCGACATTCGCGGTGACCGAAATGCAGCCATGGCCGCCATGCGCCATCACCGCGAGTGCTGTCATGTCCTCGCCGGAAAGCTGGATGAAATCCGGGCCTAGCGACTGGCGCTGCAAGGCCGTGCGGGCGAGATTGCCGGTTGCGTCCTTGACGCCCGCGATATTTTTCAACTCGTAAAGCCGCTTCATGGTATCGATCGACATATCGACGGCCGAACGCGGCGGAATATTGTAGATGATGACCGGAATGCCCACGGCATCGTTGACTGCCTTGAAATGGCGAAAAAGACCCTCCTGTGACGGCTTGTTGTAATAGGGTGTGACGATCAGAAGGCCATCGGCGCCGGCGCCTTCCGCGAACCGCGCAAGTTCGATCGCTTCCTGCGTGTTGTTCGACCCCGCCCCGGCGATGACCGGAATCCTGCCCTTGGCCTCGCTGACGCAGACTGCGATGACCTTGCGGTGCTCCTCGTGCGACAGGGTGGGACTTTCCCCCGTCGTTCCAACCGGCACGAGACCGTGCGTGCCGTTTACGATCTGCCAATCGACGAGGGCGCGGAACCGGTGCTCGTCGAAACGCCCATCTTGAAATGGCGTGACAAGCGCTGTGATCGACCCCTTGAAAGCCGCCTGTCTCCCAATTGCCACAGTTCTGCCTTTCCGAAGATCCGCCCAAGTGACGCCTTAATTCAGGGTCTCTGTTACCCATTGAGTGAGCGCAAGAAACGCCGAGGAATGAAGACATAAACACTAAACCCGCTTCCGGAAAGGGCTCTTTAGTCGAGGCCTCGGCCGACGGCGGTTATGGTGTTGGATAGGGGGCCGTTTGCCATTTGTTAAGGAAGAATGGTTCAGAGTTTCCGTTTCTGCGCCGCGTTGTAGGATTGGATGAACCATGCTCACAAGGCAGTTCCTTTTCGGGCGCATCCCTGGAATCGGCGCTGTAGCAATTTGTGCGCTCGCCTCAGGATGGATCGCGGGACAGCGCTCGCTGTTCGTGGCGGCTCAGCGCGATGAGCCGTCGTCCCTGCCGCTGGGCCCGGAGCGCGATTCCAAGGGGCAGGAATTTTTTCCTGAGGCGGAGACCCGCGCGACCGGTGTTCCGCCCGAACGCGCCAACCCGGTCTCCCAGGCGGCGCCGCAAAGTGGGCTGCCACCGCCCGACTTCACGTCGCGGCAAGAACGCGACCTGACCGGCCTTGCCGAGGCAATCACGTTTTATAAGGCGGGCGACCTTGCGCGTGGCGACGGCGCGGCGATGACCGCCAAGGACAAAACCGTCAAAACGGCGCTCGAATGGATCGCGCTGCGGAGCTTTCCGCGTGAAACCGGCTTCGAGCGGTTGCAGGCGTTCATGCAGGCGCATCCGACCTGGCCCGCGCTCGACTGGCTGAAGAAGCGCGGCGAGGAAGCCCTCTTCGGCGATCGCAAAACCAGCACGCTCATCAAGACTTTTTTCAGCGGCGCGGATCCCGAGACTCCGGCGGGCAAGCTCGCTCTTGCGCGCGTTTTGACCGACGACGGCAAGACGACCGAGGCGGCCGCATTGGTGGGCGCGGTGTGGCGCGAAGCCGACCTCA